>CANQTB010000004.1 GCA_947626665.1 uncultured Eggerthellaceae bacterium | reverse complement strand
GGGGCTGTTCTCTGGTATGCTGTTCTGCGCCGACTGCGGCCATGTGCTGTATCAGCAGCGGTATCAGAACAAGAACCGCAAGCAGGACTGTTATATCTGCGGCAGCTACAAGAAGCGTACCCGTGACTGTACGGCACACTTTATCCGCACCGACCTTTTGACGGCGGGCGTGCTTTCCAATCTCCGGCAAGTGACGGAATACGCCGCCAGGCATGAGAGCCGCTTTGTAAAGCTGCTCATCCAGCAGAACGAAATCGGCGGCAAGAGAAAGACCGCCGCAGCCACGAAGCAGCTTGAACAGGCCCAGACACGCATTGCCGAAGTGAACCGCATTATCAAGCGGCTGTATGAGGACAATGTAAGCGGCAAAATCAGCGACGAGCGTTTCATGGAGCTGTCGGCGGACTATGAGCAGGAGCAGCGGGAACTGAAAGACCGGGCTGCCGCTTTGCAGGAGGAACTTTCCAAGTCGCAGGCCGCCACCGTCAACGCCGAGAAATTCATGGGGATTGTGAGAAAGCACCTTGCTTTTGAAGAATTGACCCCCACCCTCTTGCGGGAAATGATTGAGAAAATCGTCGTGCATGAGTGCAGCTATGACGAGAACGGCACCCGCAGGCAGGACATTGAGATTTATTACAGCTTTGTCGGCAAGATAGACTTGCCGGAAGCCTAACGCCTGACCTATCCGACACAGCCCTAAGTGCCGGATAGGAACGGCAAAATTTTTTACACTTCTATTACTTCTTTATCGCACATTAGCAAAGGGCGCATCATTGAAACCCAGGGCGGCCGCAACTACGCTATTGCTGATGCCTATGCCATCCTATTCGACTACGCCAGCGCCAAGGAGTTTATCGAGGCAGTCGAGAAACGGCCAGATATTGAGACGATCTACGTGGTCACCGACGATGAGCGGCGGTATCAGAGCATCAATCAGACGCTCGTCGGGCGCGATGTGGTACAGCTCTACGAGAGCTACCTTCGCAATTTTGAGATAGCAGCCGAGGGAGCGTTGCGATAATGAAGGTCGAGCTCAAAGCCTTTCAGGAAGATGCCGTCTACGAGCTGCAAAAGCGGCTCATCATCATGCGCAGCAACTATGACCAGTACGAAAGCCTCTCTGCCGTGAGCCTGACCGCGCCGACGGGTGCTGGAAAGACTGTCATGGCAGCGGCAATCATCGAGGGATTGTTCTTTGGTGATGCAGATGCGGGCATAGAAGCCGACCCGAAGGCGTGCGTGCTTTGGCTCTCAGATTCGCCGAGCCTCAACGATCAGACACGAGCCCGGTTCGTGGAAGTCTCCGACAAGCTCGCGAGTTGGTTCACTGACGAACGCCACCTTGAAGTGGTTGACAGTGACTTCGGTGCGACCCATGAAACACTCGAACCCCGTCACGTGTACTTCCTCAACAAGCAGATGCTCTCCCGCAACAGCATCCTCAGTAAGGCGACCGAGCTCAACGGCGGGCGGATATTTTGGGACATCCTCAACGCCACGATACAAAACCCGAGCCGTCACCTCTATCTGTTTATCGACGAGGCGCACCGTGGCATTGGCACGAATGCATCCACAAGCGAACGGGATACGGCGACGATCTATGCGCACCTGATCGATGGTTTCGAAGGACGCTCGCCCATGCCCATCGTTGTCGGCATATCGGCGACGCCTCAGCGGTTTGAGCAGGCGATGAGGCAGCGCGGCAATCGGACGCTCATGCCCGCCGTGGACGTGTCCCCGAAAGATGTGCAGGAATCGGGGTTGCTGAAAGACACCATCGAGCTCCGCGTTCCCGAAGAAGACGACGCCGTTGAGCACCAGTACCTCGACATGGCCTGTGAGCGGCTCAAAACAGCAGAGACAGCCTGGAAGGCTTACTGTGATGCCGAGGGTATCACCCCCGCTGTCGCTCCTCTGCTCGTCGTGCAGGTGGCGGACAACATCACGGACGCGGCGCTGAAATCGCTCTGCGATCAGATAACGCGCAAGTTGCCGCACCTGAACACGCAGACCTGCTTCGCCAACGTATTCGGCGAGCATAAAGATCGCCTGCCCGCGCCCAACTACTTCATGCCCTACATGGAGCCCGAAAACATCCAAGAGACGCGCAGCGTGCGGGTACTGTTTGCCAAGGAGGCTATCTCGAACGGCTGGGACTGCCCGCGTGCTGAAGTGATCTACTCACAGCGCAGGCGCAGTGACGACACCTATATCGCGCAACTCATCGGGCGCATGGTGAGAACGCCGTTGGCACGTCGCGTTGAAGCCGACGAAACGCTCAACTCAGTAGCGTGCTTTCTACCGGCTTTCGACCCAGACGCCACCCAATCGGTCATCGACTACCTGACGGGCAAAAGCGACGACTTCATCGGCGGGTCTGTCGTCAAAGAGGTACTTACGAATCCGGTCACCATCAGTTGGCAGTTGATGATGATGGAGCCCGAGGATGAGGAGATCGAGGAGGCAATCGCCGAGGAGGTTGTCACTGAGGAAGTCACCAACGAACAGCCCTCGATGGAATTGACGACCGATGATGACGAAAGCGAAAACGTTGACGAGACCGAGACCGAACACGTAAGCGAGCACCATCAACCTGCGCCGCAAAACCAGACCGCAACGGTGCCGAGGCAGAAAACGATACATCCTGGGCAAAAACGCGCCACTGCTCAACATGAGAATGATGAGAAGCCACCGGACAGCGCGACTGAAGAAGCGAGTGCCGAAGAAGAGCACACTGGGCCTGTGGAGGTATTCACCGCCGAGGAGCTCAAAGGGATACGAGCCGCCTGGGGAACACTTCGCAAGCGCATCAATCCCAAGAAGCCGAGAAATCAGTTCGTATCGCTCATCGACACGGCCACGCTTCTCATGGAAACGGGGCTCGACAAAGGCGCCGGCGCTGATGTGCGCAACGAGTTCTGCAATCGCGTCGATGCCGAGATCGTCGCCTATCCGACGGAGTATAAGAAAGAGCGCCATAACGTCGAAGTGGCGGAAATGCAGGTCATCACCATCGACCGTCGTCACGATGATGCAGTAACGCGACGAAGTGAAAGCCCATTGATCGACGAATATGGCCTTAACAAGGCAGCCGAGCGGGCACTCGTGGAGTTTGGCGGAAAAGACCTGGTGAACGCCTATCGCAAGCAGAAGATTTTGGGCGAGGGGCTGGAGAACTGGGATGTCAACCTGATTCTCGCCAGCGTGGCCCGCACCGAGCCCATCGTGAAGGCGTTGGAGCGCTGGGCCGACACCAAGCGCAAGCAGTATTTCGACAAGTATTCGACGGAGCGGGCTTACCTCAGTGAGGAAGAGCGGCAACACTTTGACACCCTGCGTCAACTGACGAGTGGTATCCGGGATAGCGAGGTGGACTTTCCCACTAACCTGATCGCCGATGGAAACCTGCCGCGTTATGCACGGCACATCCTTTACGACCCTGCCGATGGCCTTGCGCCTCTGGCGCTTAACAACTGGGAGATCGATGTTTTGCGCACTGAGATGGCGCGAGAGCGTACGGTGGCGTTTTACCGCATCCCCAACAACTATCAGCCGAGCGTGTTCAGCATCCCCTATGCGATGCCCGACGGAAGACGGTCGTTGCGGCCCGATTTCATATTCTTCGTTCGGAAAGATGGGGTTATCAGACCGGCGATTGTGGACCCGCACGGGGATTTCTTAAGCGACGCGATACCGAAGCTGCGCGGATACGTGGAATACCTGCGGGACTACCCGGAAGTGTTCGTGCAGGTGTTAAGCGTAAGCAAGATGGCTGACGGGGAGTATCGGTTCCTCGATCTGCTTGATGCGGAGACGCAACAGTCGATCATGGATTTCGAGGGCGATCAGGCAAGGGAGCTCTATGTTGGGCCGTTGAGTTTTCCGTATGTGATCGAAAACGGGTGAACTCCTGAGGCTGTGATAAGTGCGCCCGAACGGCGGGAACTGCTCCTGAGTATGCAGAAGCGGGGCCGTGTCCCGACGTTCAAGTCTGGACGTGCCCCGCTTGTGGATCAATTTAGCCTATGGGCATGCAAATGCTACAGACGAAAATGGCCTTCGGGCCCGGAACCACTTTCAATGGAATATACAACGCTTAAAACAGCTTGGGTGGTCGCTTATGCTCCACCGGTTCCTGTCCATGTTGCATTCCAAGAGCCATTGTTCCACTCGATGGAAATGTAGTAATGCAACCCCTTAGTGACTTTTGCGCTACTGTCGAGCTTCCAGTCGCCAATCTCATTGCACACTAAAGTGTCCAGCTCTTGATTGTCGTTGAGAACTTGAACAATGAAGTTTCCCGTGCCCGTGTATTCCCCAGTGAAATGAATAGTGTTGTCGATGGCTTGAACGTGGTACACCATCTTGCCGTCGGTATCGACAATAAGTTCGTCCTTATCATAGGCGGGCGCTTCTGTTCGAGAGCTTGACTGATTGCCGCTGGTACTAGGCGATGGCACAGAAGGCTCTGTAGCTAAGGAATCAAAAGTGACTTTTGAGGGATCGAAGACAGCCGAGGCATAAACCTCCTCAGCCACAGGCCGCAAAAATTCTTTTTCCAGGTCAATGGTCTCAGTAGCGTAAGGAAAATGACCAACCCGTACGACAAAGCCGTAGCCTGTATCGGAATCATGCCCCATAACGTAATATTTTGTCGATGCGTTCTGTTCAAAAAGAGTATAAGTGATTGTCCCGGCTTCCCTTGAGTCGAGAGCCGTGCAATCATTAGCAAGGCTGATCTTCACATCGAAGCCACTGAATGCCGGCATGGGTGCAGCCTCATCGTAGTGCTCAGGGCTTTGAGTCTCACCATTTCTATAAATGAAGATATGAAATGAGAGATCGCCCAGATTTTTTACGAAATAGGGGTACCCAACGTCACTAATCGACCGGCCAAGCACGTCTTCAACGCTATGAGCCTGTTCATCTGTTATGGGTATATGGGCCTCACTGTAGAGCACACAACTGAGACCAGAGCCGACATCAGTAACGTACTGGCTGGCGCTTTCGCCCCAGCCGTCCCCATAGACTTCATCGAGATAGAAGGTGAGGCCGGACCAGGAGTATTCCACTTCGCCGGCATGGTTGTCGACGGGAGCGTCGCCCGCTTCGCTTGCTGGCGAGTCCGATGAGGCATTGCCTCCCGAGCAGCCGGTCGCAAGAAGGATCATCAAGGCCATCGCCAATAAAACAAGGGCTAACCGAAACTTCGTTTTTGGGGCTGGATGGTCCAATGGTGCCTCCTTCAACACTATGCCTATGTGGAAGGAGCAAGAGCTAGGCAACGTTAAGGAGACTACTCAACTCCACCACCGCTATTGCCTAGATAACGTTGTAAGCAAACCATTCCAGAATCAAGGAGGTCGCCGGAGCGAGTAGCCTCCTTTTCGGATTCTGGAAAGAGCACAATGCGCTCACTATTCGTTATCTAGGCAAGAGATCACTTTAACACGAGCGAGAAGCGACGATGCCCACAACGGTTAGGCGCGATTGAAATGACACAATCTGCGGCAAGGCACCGTCCTCTGGCAGCTCGATGACGTTATGTGGTCACACGATGCCAACGGGATACTAGAAGCCTCGTACTCGGGATATGGTGCGCATCCGAGGTGTCTATGCAGATGTGAGCCATAGCAGTCGTCTGTGTTCAGTGTACGGACAAATCAAAAGCACTCAGGGACTTCGGAGCAGCAGCCACGATGGACGAACTGAGCGCACAGGGTCACTACAAACCGGTTAGCGGCTACATCGCATGTTCTCAATACGGACGAGCAGATCGGCTTCAACAAGCCGAAGCTAGAGCAAAGAGAGATGAGGCTGGGCTGGAGTACGCTCTTGAAACGAAAACCTTGTTCTCTCATAGCAAAACTGGCCAACATCGCCTGCTAACAGAACGAATGTTCTGTCATAATCAGAATATCGCGCATAATGCCTATCAGGTCGTAATGGAGGTCGGAGCGTGGTGAAATTGAAGAATTGTTATTCGTTAGAACTACAAAACTGCAGAAACATTAGGTCACTCGAATCAAGTCCTCTCGTGATCGCACGTAACAGTCTGAACATCTTTTTTGGATCAAACGGAACTGGGAAAACGACGCTTTGCAAGGCTTTGGAACATGCAGTTTTAGATGACGTTGAGGGTGCAACCGATCTTGAGCCATTCGCTTTCAGAGAGGCAAACAATTTTGCGTTAAAGCCAGAAGCTAAAGTCTTTCCGAAGCCAAAGAATCTATGTTTTTTCAACGACGAATGGATTCAAGATCACTGTTTTGTAAGCAGTTCTATTCATGAAAACGCCTTCGAACTCTACGTGCGGAACAAAGAGATTCGCAAGCAAGAAAAGAAGCGGGATGCATATATTGTCGCTCTGCGGCATGCGCTTGATTCCGATGAAATGATGAAGACCGAAAAAATACTTTCAAGTCTTCAAAGCAATCTTGGCAAGACCAACAAAGATGGCGCTTTTACCGCTGCTGCACCAATTATTAAAGCATATAAAAACGGATCACCCTTGGAACCACTGCCTCAATTCCTTCACCCCGTTGTGAAAGGATTGGTGGATGCCGATAAAGCCCTGTGGCTTAAATGGCGAACGGAGCCTCATGGGTCAACACCTACAGACATATGCCCTTATTGCGGCACTAGAGATCCAGAGCGGATCAAAGATTGTTTTGAATACGATACGTCCCGTTCGAACGATGCCATCAAGCAGTGGGAGAAAGTCGCTTCTGCCTATCACGAGCATAGGGAAATTCTCTCAAGGCCATGCGCCCATCTTCTTAGGGAGATCATCATTAGCAATAAAGCACCGGATGCCTTGCAACTCGAACAGTTAGCGTCGATGGAAATAAAGGTGAAAGAGACGCTTGAAGCTATCAACATGATCAGGGAAGCGCTGCAGAAGCCCCAGAACATCGAAGCAGCTGAGCTTATTTCCGAGTTAGAGCCTTGTGCTATTACGCTCTCTAGCTGCAATTTATTTCTGAAAACAAAGAAAGGGTCAACAACCATACCAGAAAAGGCGCTAAAAGGTGTCATAAACGCAATCAACAAGATTGTTGCAGCACAAGCTGACCTTAATAAAGACAGCAAGAAGCTCATTGCGCAAGTTGCGTCGAGTATTGAAGGACATGTGGAAGAGATCAACCGCTTCCTCACACAGTGCGGGTACAACTACGAAATAAAGATTGAGTGCAATATTCAGTCTTCAGAAGCTCAGATATTCCTCGTACCCATTGGGGCTTCCAAGTCTGTGACCAACCCCAAAGAAGCCTTAAGTTACGGCGAACAAAACGCCTTGTCACTGATCTTATTCATGCATGAAGCCATAAAAGCACCCGATGGGCTCATTGTACTCGATGACCCAATTTCGTCATTTGACTACGACAAGCGTTACGGCGTTCTATATGCATTGTTCTCTTCTCATCGGACAGTGTTTTCGGAAAACCTGAATCGCAAAACCGTAGTCGTGGCGACACACGACCCACTGGTCGTAAGGGACCTACTCACGATTAAGATACCTGGTCGCAGAAATAGATCAACGAAAGGACTGTTTCTCAGCATCAACAAAAAAGGGCAGCTCTGCTCCAAAGAACTGAGAAATGATTCCATGGCTCCATACACACAATTGCTACGAAAAGAAATTGAACGGTGCAAGGATCGTCCTCGCATATTTGGATATGTGAGAGTTAGGCAATACTGCGAACTGCTTCGGAAAAACAGTTTAGAACGCCGAACGCGGTATGCGTGGACCTTTGCTCTTCTCTCCAGCATCATTCATGGAAAAGATCGCGATGCAACAATGAAAGATTTGGGGTGGGCTGACGAACATAAGCGCGATGTCGAGATGTGTGAAAACCTTGTCAAGGATTTAACTGGCTGGAAGATTGATTTTTGGGATGAAGTCAAATTTTATGCCGATTGCATGGGCCATCTTATAGGTCTTTATGACGAACCTGATCTTTCCTCGCATGACAAACTCCTACTCGTGCGTTTGATGCTTAAAAGAGATGCGAGCCTTGCCGATAGCACAAACATCATTAAAAGATTTGCTGATGAGGAGTGCCATATTGGCGGAAGCTACCTCTATCAACTCGACGAGCAGGAGTTTGACCAGGTGCCGTTTTATGTGGTCGATTGGTGTGACGCTGTGGTGGCTAAAGCGAAGACAACCATAGGCGCCAATCATCAAGATTAGAATCCGACCATATGCTTAGGCTTTTTCGACGCGACATGTTCTAAAGTTTTGCTCCGCAGGCGCAGTAGCGGCCAACCACGATCGTCTCGTCGTAGGCGGCGGTGACGAGCACCTGCTCGCTGTAGCCCTCGGAGATGAGCACCTGCTCGGTGTAGGGGACGCCGGTGCGGTAGTTGGTGCAGGTGCCGCTCTTTAAGTGCTCGGCGGCTTTACCGCCGTCGAGGATGGCTCCACACTGGACGCATACGTCGTGGTAGGTGGTTTTGGTTTCATAAACAGGGTCATGCCAGACGGTGGTGTAAACGGCATCGTGATGGACGATCTCGGTTTGATCGATCCATGTGTGCGTATGTCCAGGCGTTGACGTTGAGGACGCTGTGCCTGATGCGGTTTCAGCGCCAGACGGGTTGTTTCGTGGTGCCTGACTTTGGTCTGTTGAGGCGACTGCGGGCGCATCAGCGTTCACGACCATTTCGCCGGGATCCTCCTCATTCGTTTCTTGTGGAGGCGTGGATTCCGCTTCTCCGGATTCGACCATCAGGTTTTCGGGTGAAGCAGGACTAGCGGCGGGCGCATCGACACCCCCGGCCTCTTGGACGCTCGACTGATCAACTGCATCCTTCAAACTGATCGGCTGACTTTCACCGGTGGCAGGATGGGCCAAAGCGACGATTCCGATCAACGCGACCGCAAGCGCAACGCACAAACCTGATGCGCGGAGAGCCCTGCCTTTTCGAGTGGTTCCCAGGATGGTGTTTTTGATGGTTCCCATGATGAGTCCTTTCTTGGTTTTAAGCTAGATGGCGAGATTCTTCTGGGCCCGGTCGGCCGCAAGCGCGGCGCTGAGCGTTTCGGCGGGTATGCCGAGGAAATCGGCGGTTGTCGTGTTCTCGTCAATCGGCAGGAGCGCGTCTTCCGCCCGTGTGAGGAAGCCATCGGCGTCGGCGATCTTGGCGATAAGGGATAGGGCTTCGGCGTTATGGAGAAGAAGCCGCGCCCTGGCGTCGAGGACCGTGGTCTTCACGAGTTCGTCGCCGATGCGCCCAAGCACGGGCTTTCCGTCCATGAGAACCTCGATGATGTCTTCCGCCTCGTCAGGCGAGGCCAGCAGAAATCGCCATCCCCGATGGCGCAGAGCGGTTGGGGTTTCGCCTTGGGTAGCATCTTTAGAATTCGCGTCGTAGTGATGGATGGACACCCAAAGCCCTCCCTCTGAGACATCGTCAAGGGAAAGCTCGCATTCGATGAGCATCGCGTCGGCTCCAAAAGGCTTGAGCGAACCCGTGTCAAAGACCGTCCGCTTCCCATCTGCGTATGTGATGAGAATCTGCATCTAGCGGCCCCTCTCTACGGCATCGCGGCGTTGCGGCTCGATAGTCGGACGTGACGATGACGACGGGTGGGTGTTGCGGTAAACGCCATCGTCTCCTCGGGGACTCGTTCGGCCTGTGCGTTCGGGTTTGGCGGGAGCGGTCGCAGTCCCACGCAGCGGCAAGAGGTTTCGGGTGGCCAAGAAGTCCTTGGCACGCTTAAGCTCCTCGATCTGTTGGGAGAGCGCTATGCTTCGGCGTCCTTCGGCGCTGGAAGCAAGCTTCTCGGTGCGGGCGATAGCCTCATCAATGCCCCTGATCGAGACGATGTGATGGCGTGAGCAAAGGGAAAGTGAACGGGCGAGCTCGTGAAGCTCTGAGAGGTCGTTTAACGTGACGGCGGTCTTTGCGTGATCGAGAAGCTCGCCCCGTGTGGATAAGGCGTTTCTCCCTTGCCGGTTGAAGAAGAGTGTCAGCTCCGTGCGCCCATAAAGAGCGCCGAGCTTCTCCCCGCACACACGACAGGTGGGCTGGTCAGCAAGTTTGAATACCCAATCGGGACGATGGCGGCGGCTCTTGGAGTCCTCGACCGTGACGCCGAGGGTTTCGAGGTTCTTCTTGAACTCGACCACATCGGCAGAAAGGTGCTTGGCCGCATCCACTCGCGAGCGAATGTCTGAAAGCCACGAGTAGCCGCCCTCCCGCGCTATGCGCTCCTCGGCGCGACTGTAGTGGATGGCCTGATGGGTGCGCGGCGTTTTGGAGGGGCCTATCTGGGATTTTGCCAAGGCCCGCTTTCGGTCGTCATCGAAATGGGCGAGCTCCATGGCCTTGGCCATTTTCTGGAGATCGCGGTTGAGATCGCGGGCGTCGTCTGTGTGCATGCGGCGTCCGGTTTTGAGATTCGTGTTGTTCACGACGATATGAGCGTGCGGGATGTGACCATCATTGTCGTCGTGATAGACGATGGCAGCCTCAAAGTCGGGAAACTCTTCTGTAAGCCAGGTGTGCGCAAGCGCTTTCAGCTCATCGAAGGTGATTCTGTCTTTGGGGTCGGGAGAAATGACGAAGTGCTTGAAGGTGCGCGCGAGGCGACCGTTATAGGGCAGGTGGTTGTTTTCGGACACACGGGTTGCATCCATGGCGACCGCCCAGTCAAAGCCCTCGGGAGCGTGATCGGCAGGCTCGATCTCGTTTTCGCCGAGCTGCCAGTAGAAGTTCATGAACTCGCGCTCGATGGCGCGGCCTCCGCGCTCCAGGTAGTGCTTGATGCGGGCGCAACCTGTGTGTCCGGCGATCTGCTTGAGGATTGCCATCACGCGCCTCCTAGAAGGATTCGGTCATTCAATGTCTCGATGGTCGATTCGATGTCGTCATGGGCGTCGGTAGCCATATCCAAGGCAAGTGACGCGCGCTCGAAGAGCTCGCGCATCCAATCGCCCGTGCTTCGCCCTCGCTCCAACTGCATGGCGATGGTGTTTAAGGCATGGACGCCTTGGTTGAGATTCACTCCCTGGCGCCGGAGCTCTCGAAAGATGAGGTGCTGGGTGTGGCGCTCGAAGAGGGCGGCTTCGCCCAAGGCGTCATCGGTGGCACGAGCGAGTCTCACGAGCTGGCGCAGATAGACCGAAACCGAAAGGCCGGTCGCGTTCGCGCGCTCGGTGAGCCACGCTCCGTCTGAGCGCTCCAGTCGAAATCCCACCATGACCATCGTGTCCATCGAAATCCTCACCTTTGCATCTTCGAGGGGCGCGGGGCCTCCCCCGCAAAGCTCGACGGCGATGGCGCGCCTGCGTCACCGACCGTTCGGGCTTTCGGGCGGCCGCGCAGCGATGATTGCTTCCAATCGCCATCCGAGAGGGTGGTTTGGGTGTAAACATCGCCGGCTGCCCCAAGTTTCATGGCGTGTTAACGCCATGGGATACTTGCTGCGATCGCCGCCTGAGAGCCTTGGATGTTTCCTTATGAGTGTTTGGTCGGTTCATTGAGATTTCGGCTCTCAGACGGCTTCTTACACGATAGGAGCATTGAGTGGGCGGCGGACGTCCAACGACGTGCAACGAGTGCATTTCTGGGGTTTGACGTTGTTGGATAATGCGGGTTTCAGTCTGCTTTGAAGACATAGCCATCCTCCGTTTCGTCGATGATCTCGTCGCGCAGAAGTTGGTCGATTTCGGTCTCGGGATGCTGCCAGGTGCAAAGCGAAACGAGCTCTTCGGCTAACGCAACGTTTCCCTTGGCGATCTTCAGGAAGTCGGACCATCGGTAGACGTGTCCGTCCTCCGAGTTTTCTGGCACGTAGGCGATGCCCCTTCTCTCGGTTTCGTTCATGGAGATCCTCCTTGTCGTTGGGACGGTTGATTAGGGTTTATAGAGCGTTCGGGGGATGGGCTCATCCATCCCCCGCCGAAGCTGTCGGCACGAGCGCTAGGCGCTCATGGCTGCAAGCCGATCACGGAGGCAGCCGGGCTTGATCGACCTTGCGACACACCATTTGCCGATGAACGCGAGCGCGTCGTCGTTCACCTCTCTGTTGAAGCGTGCCTTCGCCTGGATGATTCGCTTTTCTTCCGGGGAGACCTCGATGGTGACAAATGAGGACTCCGGGTCTGAGGCGCGGCGCAGAAACGCGATGAGCGTCCGCCCTTTAGCGGCGGCGTCGATGTAAGAGGCGAGGCAGTTTGACTGGGAAGCGGCCTCGCGTCGCATGTCGTCGGGGCATGTGGGGTGGCTTATGAGATAGCGCTCTGAATCAGGTTTCCAGTCAAGGGCTTCCATGGCCGAAGTAGCACCCGCCCAGAGCTTTTCATCGATCTTTTGCTTGAGGGATTGGGAGGTGGTCGAAAGGCGCATGTGGGCGGAGAGGAGGTTTTCGGGGTATTTGTCGGTCACCTTGTCAAAGCAGCGATACTGGAGCACGAGTGCGTCGCGCCAGGTGATGAGCCATTCGCGGATTTCGCGGGCAAAGCCCTCGCGGCAGCTTTGGCAAAGCAGGTAGTCGCAGAACTTATCGAAGGAAAAGACAATGGGCGTCCCACGACCGTCTCTTCCGAAGCCGTTGATGTTGGTGGAGTATCGTGTGCTGTGTCGATAGATTCCTATGGTGTCGCTTTCGGCGGAGGTGTTGAGGATGGCGCCCATGACATCGCCGTCAAGCGCCACCTCAACGCCACTTTCGATGTAGCGTTTGATGAAGAGCCTCGCCCGATCAAGACCGTAGGCGTTTTCAACGGCGCAAAAGGCAGGAAACGATTTCTTGATGCGACACTTGAGCGCCCCTTCGTCGGCATCGTCGATGGACTCCTTTACGGTTTTGGCGAGCGCTCCGTGGTTGGCTATGAGCTTCATAGGCGTGGCGAAATCGCAAACATCGCGCTCCCATGAGAACCGAGGCCTCGCATCGCCCATATTCCAAATGCCGCTTTTGGCCGTTTCGCTAAACCATTCCGTGTTCATTACGCGCAAGAGGAAGTCCCGCTCGCCCTTCTCCGCTAAGAGCTCATCGAGCCATTGGTTGTTCACGGTGATGGAGCCTCCCGAGCCTGACATGAATGAGGCAAGCGTCTTCTCATCGAGCTCGCGCACCTCGCCGGTTCCCTCGTTTTTCACGTAGTACTGGCCTTGGCTCACAAGCATTACGAGCAGACGGCGCGATCTTCCCTGGGTGCGGCGTATGGCGACGTCTGCTCCCGAGTTCACGACCACCTCATAGACCGGCGGATTGTTCTTCTTCCTGGCGGCCTGGGGTCTCGTCGTCTCGCTTCCGGTGAGCACTAGCTCGCTTATGTTGATGGCATCCATTTGCTGACCTCCTTGGATGAATCGCTTGCCGCCGATTGCGGCTCGCACGCACTCGGCTTAAGTGCCCCACGCCATGGGACGGGCCGAAAGCGACAAGCTTCACGAAGCGTGTGCGCGTCATCTGCACCAAGGCGCGAAGCGGCTTTGTGGAGATGTCGTGAGGTTTGGCGGCGACAGGCTCGGCCTATGGCAAGCCACCCGGCGCTTGAGGGAAGGGAGCGGGTGCAGGGCTGCATGCCCTGCCGCGAGGCGGCCGCGTAGGCCGCGAAAAATTGCCCGCTATGGCGGGAATGAACGCGCTCGAGCGAAATCGTTATCAGACACGTAGAGGTAGGAGGCTTAACGGTTGGTTTGGGGCATTCGCCGACTTTGGGCAAACAGGATGTGAAATTGCCGAATTATTGTTCAGACGGGGCGTTTCGTGGGAAAATACCAGTGAAGGCGAGATTTCTTCTCTAATACCATCCGGGCTTTTGACAGCGGGCCCGAGCCGCCGGCATGACGCGGCGGCACACATCATCGCCTTTCCATGAGCGGATGCAGCGCCTTTGGCGAGCGTCGTCGTGGACTTGTCTCCCAAAACGTAATTACAGGAAGAAGGCTATGCCATGGCCTGTCTTGCCCTTTCGCCGTCATCGCCAGCTGTCTTAAACCCTTTGGGATGGCGATGACATGGCCACCAAACTCGATAGCTACACCGAGCTCGCCCATCGCACCATCGACGGATTCATAGGCGATGGCGAGCAGTGGGCGCGCTTTCTCGACACGGCGGCGCAAAACTACAAGTACACCTTCGCCGAGCAGGTGCTCATCTTCGCCCAGCGCCCTGATGCCACCGCGCTCGCCGAATACGATTTCTGGTCTCAGAAGATGGGCCGCTATGTGAAGCGCGGCTCAAAGGGCATAGCGCTCATAGATGACGCCGGGGATGCGCCGCGACTGCGTTACGTGTTCGACGTGTCCGACACCGCTATGCGCGCCAATGCGCGCCCGCTTGGCCAGTGGCGGCTTCAAGATTCTCAAAAACGCAGCGTGGCGCTTGAACTTTCCAAGGCCTACGATGCCGATGCAAGCGCAGGCCTTGAACGCCAGCTCTCAGAGATCGCCCATAGGCTCGGGAATGCGTGGCTTCGCGACAACGGACGCGACACGCTCGGCCCCGACGCCAGCGAGGATGACCGAGAGGCGTTTGCGCAGGCATTAGGGATGAGCGTCACGCGAGTGCTCTACGCCCGTTGCGGACTTGATCCAGATGGATTGCGCACGCTCGAAGCGAACGTCGCACAAGCGACGGTGCTTGCGACGCCCGAGGCTGTGCGTGCGCTTGGCGTTGCCACCTCAACGCTTGCGCGTGATGTTTTGCAAGATATAGGACGCGCCACCAAAAGCCGTAATGTAAGTGAGGAGAATGACCATGGACGAGCAGATGAACAGAAGCGACGAGAGTCAAAGCCCGAAGACCGAGGTGACGCTCACCCGGTGGGGCTCCATGAGGAAGCGCTATCTCAAGGAACATCGACCGGTCCTCTACAACGAGCTTCTGCTCTCGGGGACGCTCACGGCTCACCTGATCGAGATCGACGAGACGGCGAGGAGCCGGATGGAGGAACTCACGAGCACGTTCGCGCAGCGGGCGGGAGTGACCGAGAACCTCAAAGCCCACGATCAGATGAGGTGGGTGGGGCTCATGAACACCTGCCGGGCGCAAGCGGAGGAAATCGTGATCGACGAGCTCATCTGCAACTAAACCTCAATCTTGACGAAGAGCCCTCCGCATCCGTTGAGTCGAATGCTGTCACGCCCGTGGGCGTGCTTGCGCTTTCACCCGCCGACATCGAAGCGGAGCTTCGCCGAGGAAGCGGGTTTGAGAACGGCAAGCTGCGCATCCGCGCACTGTATGAACGGCGGCCGAGCGCCCAAGACGCCATCAAGTTCCTCAAGGGCGAATACGGCATAGGCGGCCACTCGATCACGCTTCATGATGGGACGAGCGCTTTCGCCGATTATTCAGCGCGCGGTCTTCGCGTTTGGACCTTCGGGGACGTGCGCCAAGAGGCGACGTTTGGCTGGCCCGAGCTTGAGCGTCATCTGCGCTCAATCGCCTTGCGCGATGACTACCTCACGCCCGATGAGAGAAAACGCTTTGAGGAATCCCGAGAAGAGCTCTCAAGCGCCCTTCCTCCAATCGCGCAGCTTGACGGCGAGCAATCACTTTTCGATCTCGCTGGCGAGACTGAAAAGATGCCAGACATCAGCACTGGTGTTCGTGGTGGCGCACCTGAAAGCGTCGTAGAGGCGAAGCCGATACAGCGGGCGACGAACTTCCGCATCACAGATGACGCGCTTGGCCACGGCGGCCCCAAGGCCAAGTATCAGATGAACGTGGAGGCCATACGCACGCTCAAGCACATCGAGGCTGAAAACCGTCCCGCCACGCCCGATGAGCAAGAGACGCTTTCACGCTACGTGGGCTGGGGAGGCATCCCCGATGTGTTCGATGAGGCGAAGCCGTCCTGGGCGCAGGAACACGCCGAGCTTAAAGAGCTGCTCACCGATGACGAGTACGCGCTCGCGCGGGCCTCGACCTTAAACGCTCACTACACGAGTCCCACGGTCATAAAGGCCATCTATAGCGCGATCGAGTCCTTCGGCTTTCAAGGTGGAAACGTCCTTGAGCCCGCGTGCGGCATTGGAAACTTCTTCGGGCTTTTGCCCGAGTCCATGAAAGACTCGAAGCTCTATGGCGTGGAGCTCGATTCTCTAAGCGGGCGCATCGCGAAGCTGCTCTATCCCGAAGCTCAAATCGAGATCACGGGCTTTGAGAAGACCGAGCGCGAGGACTTCTTCGATCTCGCCGTCGGAAACGTGCCCTTTGGCCAATACCAGGTGGCCGATAGGGCCTTTGAACGTTACGGCTTTCCCATCCACGACTACTTCTTCGCAAAGACGCTTAATCAGGTGCGACCGGGCGGCATCGTGGCCTTTGTCACCTCGCGCTACACCATGGACAAGCAAAAAGACGACGCCCGCCGCTATATCGCGAGCCGCGCCGATCTTTTGGGCGCGATACGCCTTCCCGATGACGCCTTCAAGGCCAATGCGGGCACCGAGGTGGTCTCAGACATCCTCTTTCTGAAAAAGCGCGAGATTCCTTCTGCCGAGACTCCGAGCTGGGTCGAGGTGGGAACAACGCCCGAAGGCTACACACTCAACCGCTACTTCATCGATCACCCCGAGATGGTGCTCGGAGAGATCACCGATCGCTCCACCCAATACGGCCACGACGAGCTCACGGTGAAGTCCTTCGCGGGCGCCGAACTCGGCGAGCTTTTGGAGCACGCCGTGCGCTCGATTCGCGGCACCTTCGAGCCTGCGGAGGCCTTAAGCATCGACGAGGCCAACCGGACAGAGGCGACACGGGAGACGATTCCCGCCAACCCATCGGTTAAAAACTTCTCATTTGCGCTTGTCGGTAGCGACATCTATTTCCGCGAGGGAAGCGTCATGACACGGCGCACACTCAATGCGACCGCCGCCGAGCGCGTGAAGGGAATGATCGCGCTTCGCGATTGCACGCGGCACCTCATCGATCTACAGCTGAAAGATGCAACCGATGATGATGTGCATGACGCCCAGGCCGAGCTCACCATCCTCTATGACAGCTTCACCAAACGCTTCGGTGCTCTCAACTCCCGCGCAAACTCGCTCGCGTTTTCCGATGACAGCTCATATCCGCTCCTCTGCTCATTGGAGATTCTCGATGAAGAGGGAAACCCCTCTCGTAAAGCGGATATGTTTTTTGAGCGCACCATCCGCTCACACGTTCCGGCCGATCACGCCGACACCGCCGCCGAGGCGCTCTCGGTCTCCATCGCCGAGGCGGGGCGCGTCGACGTGGAACTTATGGAGCGTCTCACGGGACGTGAGGCGTCTGCGCTCGTAGACGAGCTTCAAGGTGTCATCTTCCAAGACTTTTCACAGGAGAGCGCTCCCTACGTTGCCGCCGATGAGTTTTTATCCGGCGACATACGGAAAAAGCTCGGCGCCCACGAAAACCTGCTGGAAGCGATGGATGAGAACGATGAGCGTCGAGGGTCGGTGCGCTCAAACATCGAGGCGCTCACACAGGCGAAGCCCAAAGACCTCGATGCCACCGAGATCGATGTCAGGCTTGGGGCCACCTGGGTGGATGTGTCCTACGTTGAGCAGTTCATGCACGAGACGTTCGAGACGCCCCGCTATGAGCGGCGCAACGTCCGCGTGAAGTACGCAAACGTCACCGGTGAATGGCGGGTGGAGGGAAAGACGCGCACGTCGTATCGGGATGTGGCGGCGCGCACCACCTACGGCACCCCGCGGGCTAATGCCTACCGCATCCTGGAAGACACGTTGAATCTGCGCGATGTGCGCATCTATGACACCGTGGAGGACGCAGAGGGCAAAAAGCACCGCGTTCTCAACAAGGCCGAGACCACCAAAGCCCAGCAAAAGCAGCAGATGATCAAAGACGCTTGGAGCTCGTGGGTCTGGAGCGATCCGGAGCGCAGGCGCGCGCTCACGCAAAAGTACAACGAGCTTTTCAACGCCGTGAGGCTTCGGGAATACGACGGCAGCCACATAGCCTTCGCTGGCATGAACCCCGAGATCACGCTGCGCCCGCATCAGACAAACGCCATTGCGCGCATCCTCTATGGTGGAAACACGCTCTTGGCCCACGAGGTGGGGGCCGGCAAGACCTTCGAGATGGCAGCGGCCGCCATGGAATCGAAGCGCCTCGGGCTTTGCACGAAATCGCTAATCGCCGTGCCGAACCACCTCACCGAGCAATGGGCGTCGGAGTTTTTGCGGCTCTATCCGGCGGCAAACATCCTCGTGGCCAAAAAGCGCGACTTCGAGCGCGCGAACCGCAAGAAGTTCTGCTCCCGCATCGCCACGGGGAACTGGGATGCGGTCATCCTCGGTCACAGTCAGCTGGAGCGGATACCGCTCTCACGCGAGCGTCAAGTCCGCTTTCTCACGGCCCAGATCGATGAAATCGAGCAGGGCATCGCCGAGCTCAAAGAGGAGGAGGGCGCGCGTTATACGATCAAGCAGATGGAAAAGACGCGCAAGTCGCTTCAGGCCCGTTTGGAGAAGCTCAACAATGAGGAGCGTAAAGACGATGTGGTCACCTTCGAAGAGCTCGGCTGCGACAGGCTCTTTGTGGACGAGGCCCACTCCTACAAAAACCTCTTTCTCTACACGAAGATGCGAAACGTCGCCGGCCTTTCCACCTCGGAGGCCCAGAAGTCAAGCGACATGCTGCTCAAGTGCCGCTACATCGACGAAATCACCGGCGGACGCGGTGTCGTGTTCGCCACCGGCACGCCTGTGTCAAACTCCATGACCGAGCTTTACACCATGATGCGCTACCTTCAGCACGACATGCTCACAGAGCGGGGGCTTGCGCACTTCGATAGCTGGGCGAGCGTCTTCGGCGAGACCGTGACCGCCATCGAACTTGCGCCCGAGGGCACGGGGTATCGCGCCCGCACCCGCTTCGCCAAGTTCCACAACGTCCCTGAGCTCATGACGCTTTGGAAGGAAGCCGCAGACATCAAGACCGCAGACGAGCTCGGGCTCGATGTTCCCGATGTGGAATATCACAACGTCGTGGCCAAGCCCACCGATCACCAGCGCGAGATGGTTGCCACGCTCTCCGAGCGCGCGGCCAAGGTGCACAATCGGCTGGTGGACCCAAGCGTCGACAACATGCTCAAGATCACCTCGGATGGCCGCAAGCTCGGGCTCGACCAGCGCATCGTGAATCCTCTTTTGCCCGACGATCCGGGAAGCAAAGTGAACCTCTGCGTGAAAAACATCCTCGCCATCTATCGGGAGGGAGCCACGGACAAGCTCACCCAGCTCGTGTTCTGCGACATCTCAACGCCCAAGGGTAAAGCCGATGGCGAGGGCGAGTTTTCGGTGTACGACGACATCAAGGCAAAGCTCATCGCGGGCGGCATTCCCGAAGATGAGATCGCCTTCATTCACGACGCCAACACCGAAGTTCGCAAAAAGGAGCTCTTCGCCTCCGTGCGCGCGGGCAGCGTGCGGGTGCTTATGGGAAGCACCCAGAAAATGGGCGCCGGCACAAACGTGCAGGATCGTCTCATCGCCCTGCACGATCTCGATTGCCCGTGGAGGCCAGGTGACCTGGAGCAGCGAAAGGGGCGTATCGTGCGCCAGGGAAACGCCAACCCTCTCGTGCGCATCTATCGATACGTCACCGAAAACACCTTTGACGCCTATCTTTGGCAGACCGTGGAAAACAAGCAGAGGTTCATCAGCCAGATCATGACCTCGAAATCCCCCGTGCGAAGCTGCGAGGACATCGACGAGACGGCGCTTTCCTATGCCGAGATCAAGGCTCTATGCGCGGGAGACGCGCGCATCAAGGAGAAGATGGACCTCGATGTCGAGGTGGCGCGCCTCAAAGTGCTCAAGTCCGACTTCGAAAGCCAGCGCTTCCGCCTTCAAGACGACATCCTCATGCGCATCCCCGAACGCATCGCCAAAACCGAGGAGTCGATTGCGGCTTACGAGCGCGACATTGAAACGCTTAATGCCCACACAGCGCCCGATGGAGAGTTTGGCGGCATGACGGTGGGTGGCCGGTTCTTCACGGAAAAGGCCGAGGCCGGCGAGGCGATGATCGCGGCGTGCAAGCAATCGAAGCTCTCCAAGCCAGTCGATATCGGAAACTATCGGGGCTTTTCGATGGTGGCCTCGTTTTCCGGCTTCGACTACAAGCTCACCTTGCGGGGCGCGGCCTCCCACACCGTCGAGCTTGGCACAAGCGTCCATGGAAATCTCATCCGCATCGACAACGCCCTCGCGCACCTGCCCGATCGCTTGGAGGAGGCCAAAGAGCGCCTCCAGGAGCTCCATCACCAAATGGAGGCCTCCAAGGCGGAGCTTGACAAGCCCTTCGCCGAGGAAGCCGAGCTCACGTCCAAAAGCGCGCGGCTCGCCGAGCTCAACGCAGCGCTTGACATGGATGGCCATGAAGCGCCCTCTGATATCGCCGATTCGGATGAGTCTGCGCGGGATCACGTCGAAGGGGCTTCGCATGACGTCGAGCGAGACCCTGCGCCGACACCCCGCCGCGACGATGGCGCGCCGATTGCAGAGCCGGCACCGATCGGCGCATTCGCCCATCGGGAGAGCCTGAGTGACGCCCGTGCGCGAATCACCGAGCTCATGCGGGCACGCACCGGTCTCGGCGAGCATCTCGTCGTCGGCGCCGTTGAGCGTTGATGGACATGAGAAAGGGCGCGACCCCGAGCGTTGAGCCCGAGGCCGCGCCAGCTAAAGGGGCGGAGGCGCTTCGGAGGTCTTAAGCGGCGGCCCCAAGAGCGTTGACGTGATGGCGAACGATGGCGCGGTTTCCTCCGAGGACCACAAGGGCGATGTCATCGAAGCGGATGCGCAACTCGCCAGTATCGTGATCGGCCAGGTAGGCGAGCGCGATCTTCTCCAGGCGCTCACGATCGGATTTCGAGCGGGACTCTTCAGGAAAGCCTGTGGCTCCGGCATCTTTGGCGTTCACATCGGCGAAGACGATGGTGTCGCCATCGCGGGCGATGATGTCGATCTCTCCGGCAAAACAGCTCCATTCGGTCTCCAGCACATCGTAGCCTTTGCAGGCGAGGAATTTCTCCGCGGCTTTCACGGCACGACTCTTCAGATTCGACATGATTGACCTCCTTGTCTTTGGGCTGCCCCCGTTGGGCCGCCTCGCAAGGCGGACGTGCGCGGGTGAGGGCGCCATTGCAAGGGGGCAAAGGCGAAGCCAACCATCGGGAGGTCTTCGTTGGCGTCAGTTTTTCAATGGTTATGAGAGCGGTCCCGAGGATAGCCATAAGCATTGAAAAAGTGTCGCCGACCCTTGCAAGGGACAAGCCCTCATCTGCGAACCTGCGCGTTGCGTGAAAGGCGACCCTCGGTGGGCAGCCGGCAGGGAGGTCAAGACGGTGATGGGAGCAGCGACGAATGATAGCAGCGGTTTTGTCAGCCTGTTGCAAGGTTGGAAACGCAGTTGATGAGAGCGTTGTATGAGGTGAAGACGAAATGCCAGAGACCGGCGTGATAAAACGTTTCGGCGAGAACCCAAGGCCAGGCGCTCAAGACGCCGTTAGAGTCATCGACTTGCTTGATAGCGAGCTGATAATGCGCGTTTACCGCAGTGCCATTCATACGAGATACCTGAAGTTTAGTCGCATCCATTACAATGATGGGCACCAGGTCGGATGCCCGTCGTGAGGCGGGCGCCGTTGAATCGAATACCAACATCCATCAAGGAGAGCATCTGCCTTCGAGGATGTTGGACGCCCAACGGAATCCGGCCTGGTAACCGTGGTGGATGCTTTCCTTCATGCTTAAGGAAGCAGCCTCCGCGATAGCTCCATTCTACCGGGCCCACGGGCTTTCATGCCCACCGCCGCGAGGAGGCGTCCAAAATGGAAAACGGTCTTAGGCAAGCGAAGATCCTCATCAACGACAGTCTTTCCGAAGCATCGGAAATCTTAACGGGCGTCATCGCCATAATCGGGCGCGTAATTGACGGGCTGCCCGATATGCCGGTTCAAGAAGGTGAGCTTAGGGCCCTCAGTGTAGATGTTCAGAAAAGCGTCGAGCTCGTGGACAACGCCTGGGATGCGACCGACAAGATCAAGGTTGCTTGCGACGATGGAGACGACGACGCCCTCGAAGAGGATGATGAATAGCAAGACGACACCCATACTAAGCGATGCTGCGGGCCGGACGATCTGCAAGTAGTGCCCAAGCGCCGTGATTGCGTAATCCCTCAGTTACAACGAAACCTGGCATCATGTATGGGGAATAGAACGATAGCGGACGGTTTTGGAGAGCGACAATGATGTGGATCGCCATAAGAATGGGGACACTCAATGATCGACATGGAGCAATGGATGACGAACTACGTTACCGCCATGAAAGGTGCGTTTGGAGATCGCATCCGTTTCATCGGCCTACAGGGCTCCCGAGGTCGCGGCGAAGCGCGAGCCGACAGCGACATTGATGTCGTATTCATACTCGATTCCGTCGATATCGACGATCTCAGACGCTACCGCGACCTGACCGATGCCATGAAGCACTCTGAGCTGCTCTGCGGCTTCGTCTCAGGGGTTGACGAGCTTAAAGCCTGGGATAGGGGCGATCTTTTCCAGTTTTACTTCGACACCAAAAGCATCGTCGGTGTCATTGATGACCTGATCGAGCGGCCGGCCGCCGATGATGCCCGCGCGGCCATACGCATGGGCGCCGGCAACATCTATCATGCCTGCAGCCACAACTTTCTCCACGGGCGCGACTTTGGAGCCGTTGCCGCCCATGTCAAGACCGCCCGCTTCGTCATGCAGGCGCGGGTGTGGCTTGATACGGGTAATTACTACGCTCGCACATCGGAACTCGTCGAGCGCATAAACGATGAGGAGCGGCAGATTCTCGCTCTGGCGACGAAAGAGCTCGACGATCAGAGCTTCGAGGATGCCACCGCGTTGCTTCTGCGATGGGCGTCTCGAATGTTGCGGATAGCGGAGTGACGGCGCTGGATGTTAAGTATCGTGAGTTTCTCCCGCCACCAACTCAAAGACCGGACTCGAATCTATTGACGAGGTGATCAC
The DNA here is from genome assembly GCA_947626665.1 of uncultured Eggerthellaceae bacterium. Classification (GTDB taxonomy): domain Bacteria; phylum Actinomycetota; class Coriobacteriia; order Coriobacteriales; family Eggerthellaceae; genus CANQRF01. Next base: position 9,782 of record CANQTB010000004.1, on the reverse strand, counting down.
TCGTGCCCTCCACCGAAGCTTATCTGGACTTTGTGCTCGAACATCTCTCTGGGCTCGACAAGATCACCCACCGAAAGATGATGGGTGAGTATCTGCTCTACTACCGGGGGAAGCTCTTCGGCGGTATCTACGATGACCGGCTGTTGCTCAAACCTACGGATGCGGCGGTTGCGGCACTCGCGGACGCGCACTACGAGACGCCCTACGATGGTGCAAAGCCAATGCTCGTGGCGGATGTGGACGGTGTCGAGCGCCTTGTAGCCATGGTTCAGGCCATGTATGAGGAGTTGCCTGCGCCCAAAAAGCGGTGAGCGAATAATGAGAACCTCGACGGAGCGATATCATGAGATACCGATGACGGAATTTCTCAACAAAATAAGGGAGCCTGAAAAATCGGGCTCTTTGATTGCAAAGCTTGGCGTCACGCTCGGCGTCTTGCTTCTCGGGATTAGTCTCGGCACGTTTTCCAAATACCTGGATTCATCACCGCATTATGTAAACTATGAGACCTATGACTTGCCCGCGATTCTCATGGCCATCGACAATGCACTTGATCTGCATAACTTCTTAGGCGGGTTCGCACCCTGGATCGTGATTGCGCTTTGCGTGGCGGTGTTAAGTAAAACGCCTTTGCGGGCCGCCATTAATGTATTGGTCTTTTTCGCGGGATTTGTGGCCAGCTATTACCTCTATAGCTATTTCGTGGCGGGCTTTTATCCGGCCGGTTATGCCCGGATATGGATCGCTTTGACCATCGTCTCTCCCGTGCTTGCCTATATCACTTGGTATGCAAAGGGAACGGGGCCTGTCGCGCTCGTCGTTTCCTCGATTATCCTCAGCGCGCTCATCAATACCGCGTTTGCCTATGGGCTTCTCTACATTGATGTGCGCTCGTGGCTTAACGTCGTGATGCTTAGTCTTGGGATTGTGGTTTTACGCCGATCAGCCAAAGAAACGGCGATCATGTTGGGTTTGTCGATTCTGCTGGCCATGCTGTTTGAGATGTTTTTGCCATTTCGCATCTGGTAACACCTCACGGATCTCCACCCAAGGACGCAACGGCTTGTTTCTTGAACGCAGCGCTTTCGCTCTCGTACCCTTGAAATCGCCCAGCTATCGCTTGAAAGGAGCCCCATGGCCATCAAGGACACCATCGCGGAAGTGCGCGCGGAGCAGGGGTTTACCCAAGAGCAGATGGCGCGCAGGCTTTTCGTAACCCGCCAGGCGATATCAAGATGGGAAAACGGCGAGACCGAGCCGGGCATCGATATGGTGAAACTCATCGCAGTCACGTTCGGCGTGCCGCTGGAGCGCTTCTTCGACATGCCCGCCGAATATTTCTGCCAGTGTTGCGGCATGCCCATCGCCGATCCCGCGATTCACGGCACCGAGTCCGACGGCAGACCTTCCGAAAGCTACTGCAAGTGGTGCTACCAGAACGGCGATTTCACGGCCAAAGATGTCGAACTCGACGATTTCATCGAGGCCACGGCTCGCCATTACGTATCTCAAGCAGGAGGCAGTTTCGATGAGGCCGTTTCGTTTCTGGCCACCGTGCTGCCTTATTTAAAGCGTTGGAAGAGCGAGTAGAACTGATGCTCGAACAATATCGGGAAGGCGGACGGCGTTACGTCGCCTACGTTGCCGTCCGACACGAAGGCCTTTATAGGTTCGCAAGCAGCGCTTTCACGAGGAACTTTGTGGCGCCGTCGCCGGCGGCGCTGTCGTAGTAGGCAATGAAGCGTTCGTCGGCGAGATAGCCCTCTGCGAGTGACTTGTGGGCCTCGGGCGTGTAAGTGCCATCCGGCCAGTGCATCTGAATCCAGGCGGCGTGCATCTCGGTGAGCTCCTGTGCCGCCGTGCTTGTGGTGTTGCCTGTGGCCATCGCCACCTTGAGTTGGGCGATAACGGCCTTTTCTAGCAGCTTCTTAGCGTTCCAGGCGTCTTCGCTCATCTGAGCGAACTTGGCGTTGGACGCGTCGATGGTCTCGTCGCCGTAGAGCTCGCGGGCCTCGCGTCCGTACGTCGCCTCGAAGTTCTCAATGCTCGCCCGTTTGAGCTCCTCGAATTTCTGGGCATCGTTCATAGCTTCCATCCCTTTGATAAGTGAGAGGGCGCTGCGGGTTTTGGCGACAGCCCCCTCAAGTTCGCGTTTCTGTGCTTGCAAGCGTTGGAGGTGGCCCATGAGCGCGGATTTTGCATCGCTTTCGGACGAGGCTAACAGCTCCTTGATCTTGCCAAGCGGCATCGCGCATGCTCGCATCGCAAGTATTTCCTGAAGACGTCGGACATCCGCCTCGCCGTAGATGCGATAGCCCGAATCGGTGCGCTCAGGTGCAAGCAGCCCGATCTCCTCGTAATAGTGGAGCGTGCGCACGCTCACACCGGAGAGTTCGGCGAGCTCTTTCACTCGATACTGCTGCTCAACCAGATTGTTCATAAGCACCTCCTGGTGCAAGTGTGCAGCCTAACGCGGCGTGAGGGTCAAGCCTTTAATGCCCTTGAAAACGCTCTCATAGAAACATTGTTCTCGAAATGAGGACAATTGGCTCGATACTCGAACATTTTTCGTAAACGCCCTTGAAATGCCATTACGCTACGGCCGTTCGCAAAGGAAACGCAGCACGAAACGTATCAGCTTGCGGATGCGGGAGATGCTTCCCGCTTTCTGCAACTTGACAGATTCATAGCCCGATTGCCGGCAAGGTTGCGAGCGCGCATCCCGGACGCGCCATGACCCTCCTCGAAGCGAAAGGGCGCCACACCAGGCGAAACGGCGCGTTGTCAACGCTGCGATTGGATCAAACGCAGCGTTGAGGCGCGACCGACAACTGACCATCATGGGCGGCACAATGCCGCCTTTCACTCTGAGAGGGGGTAGCGATGGAAGACAAGTACGGCGATCTGAAGATAGATGAGGATCGGCTCAAAGCGGCCGACCCCGATGGACTCTACCTGTTCATGCTTGCGGACTACCCCTATATGATGACGCCCGTCGACGTGGCTTCGTTCACGGGGGTGACCGATCAGGAAGTCCGCAAGCTGCTCAACAAAGGCGAGATGCAGGGAAGCCGGATGGGGTCGCGGTGGCTCATCCCGAAGCTCGCGCTGCTCAACTATCTCTACAGGGATCGCCCGACGGGAGAAGGTGAGCTCTGTGCAGCAGTTGAGATGCGATAAGTCCTACAACCTCGACGAGGCGAGAAAACGTAGGGGGAAACCCAGGATAAAGCGGCCCGATCCAAGGACGACGGCCTATGAGCTCTGCATACGCGTGCCCGAAGACTGCCAAGTCTATCTCGACGGCAAGATCAAATACACCAAGCGCGTTTACGTTCTCAATCGTCGCGAGCTTCAAGACGCGGAGCGAGCGTTTGAGGATGAGAAGAACGCCGAGCTTGTTCGAGCTAAAGACGCCTATGAGATGAAGATGGAGGCGGCTGGCAAGAGCACACCGTCCTTTCCACTCAACGACAAGGGCTACTGCACCGCTTCGCTCACCGAGTATGCTGAACGGTACATCGAGGTGAGAAGTCATGGGTCCGTTTCTGCGGAAACGATCAAAAACGAGCGGGGCTTCATGCGCTACATTCGGCCCACGATTGGCGATAAGCCATTTTTTGAGGTGACGCCGGACGACATAGAGTCATGCCTGATCGCCATTCCTAGACTTTCGCGCCAATGGGCGGAAGAGAAACAGAAGGCACGTGAGGAGAACCGGAAGACTGCCAAGTGGGCTCAAGAGAAGAAGTCACTCGTTAAGCCCCTTAAGGAGCCGAAGATTGCCGGTTCAAGCACCCAAGCGAAGGTTCTCAAGTTCCTGCGTGAGCTCTACAACTACGGACTTGATAAAGAGCACACACCGCGAAACCCTGCGCATGCACGGTTCTTGAGCCGCGTCTTCAAGTCTAACAAGCCCCTCATCGATCCCTTGATGACTGACGAGGCCGCACGGTTTCTTGAGGCCGTTGAGAAACTTGTGCTCACATGGTTCAAGGTGAGTCTCCTCGCCCTCTTTTGCACCGGCATGCGTCCTGAAGAGATGCAGGCCCTTCGTGCGGGCAGCTTCGCGTTTGGGGATGCACCTTCGGTCATCATCACGAGCGTCGTTCCTCATGGTGGCATCAAAATCGTCGACTACCCAAAAACCGACGCCGGTAGGCGGACGATTCCCATCGATACATTATTCGCCGATACGGCTAAGCAATGGATCGCCATGAAATCCGAGATGATTGAGGACATGGGACTCATTCCGTCCATGCGCATGGCGCTCATGTCGAACGGCGTCACACCCTATGCCTACAACACCTGGAGAAAGCAATGGGTCGAGTTCATTGACGAGAATGGGTTCTCTGGCATCCGCCCTTATGCGTTGCGTCATACCTATGCCACCCAAAATCTCGCCAACGGCGAGAACATTAAGACCGTGTCAGTGCTCATGGGTCACGAGAGTCCGTCGTACACACTGGACCTCTATGCTGGATACGTGCCTAACACCGCCCTGGGCATTGGCCAACGCTATATCAGCTACATCCGCTCAGCGGGAGCCGGTGCCGGTCTAGCATGACATTGACGGACCAGGCCGATCGTTAGGGTATAATGCGATCATGATGCGGGCGTAGCCAAGCGGTAAGGCCGTGGCCCTCCAAGCCACTATTCGCGGGTTCGATTCCCGTCGCCCGCTCCATATCGATGATTCTTGCGCCGTCGCAAAGACGGCGCTCGTGCATTCAGGGTTCAAACCAAGCCAAAATGAAAACGATACGAAATTTCCCGTCTTTCATCCCGCGCGCTTGCTAAAATGAAAGACGCCATGAGAAAACTCCGAGGTCAGAGGGGATTTTTAAGAAGATAGAAGCCGGGTAGTGCAACAGCTTGGAAGGCTGAAGTTCTACCATTGAACTACACCCGCTCGCCAAAAAGGATTATACCCCGACCTCCGCCATTCGCATCCCACTTTGCCATTTGGTGCAATCGTCCCCCGGTCGATTGCACCTTGATCGCTACTGGTGAGATCGACCCCCGGTCGATTGCACCTTGAGCGTTCGACAATCGCCTGCGTAGCATCGATTTTGGTAAGTTAATCCCCCGATGGATCTCACTCTGACCCCCCCGATGGTGGTCGAAGATTCGAAGGATCTTCGACCACCTGGAGTTAGCTCGAACGTCTGACCTGGGGAGATGTCTTTTGGCGATCGGCAGAGCGCTGGAGTTAGCGGAGTTATCCCAGTTCAAAGCGGTGGTCGAAGATCCTTCGGTTCTTCGACCACTAACGCGACTGGTGCAATCGACCGGGGGTCGATCTCACCAAGTTTAAGGAGTGGGGTTGAGCGCCGCGCGGGCGTCGAAAAGCGCGCGAGCGAGCGTGGCGACGGCGTGCTCGGAGCGTTCGCCGTCGGGAGCGTCGCTCAAAATGCAGAGTAGATACGTCGTTCCGTCGCTCGTCAAAAGTCCATTGTCACTCGTCGCCGCGAGCCCATCTTCGCCGATCCAGCCGGCTTTGTTTTGAATGACGATCCCCGGTTCGGCCCCGATGCCGTCGCGAATGAACGACACTTCGGTATTGCCGAGCAATGAGCCGAGCCACGGGGCGTGGGGCGCCTCGCTCCTGAGATAGTCATAGGTCGCCAGCCAGAGCACCGCAGCCTCGCGCACGTCATAGCGGGGATACCAATACCAGGCGAGACGGTCGGCATCGAGCCCCAGCGACGCCAGCCATGGGCTGAAGCCGAGCGATTCTAAGTTCGCACGCAACACCCGATATGAATCGTTATCCGAATAGAGAATGGCGTCTTCCAGGAGCGTTTCGACGCGGAGCGAATCGAGGCCGGACTCAAGATATTCAGACGCGTAGGAGATCGCGAGCGAATCGTCGACGGTGACTCGGCCGCCATCGATCAAAACCGAGCAAACGAACGTCGCGAACGGCGCCTTCATCGTCGAAGCGGAGTAGAACTGCTCGTTGATGTTGGAGGCGACGCCGACGCCGTTTGCGAGATTCATGAAAAGAAATCCGACGGAATCGCCCGCCGCCGTAAACGCCGATTGCGCCTCGATGATGGCGTTAAGGGCCTCGCCCGTCAGCATCGGCGCACGGGCGGGATCGGCGCAGCAAAAGGCGAACACGCCGCCCGGATCGGGAAGCGCCAGCAGATCGGCGATCGTCGGCGGAATGCCCGGAATGGAAATCGGCGTGGGCTCGGGCGCGGCATCGGCATCGTCCGGGGTCGCGGTTTCATCGGTCTCCTCGGTTTCGGTGACGACGGCGGTCGGATCGACGAGCCTTGTCGTCTGGGGAAGCGAGCGCTCGGCGAGCGAAGTTTTGCCCGCATAATCGTCGACGGTCGGCGTGGGAGACGCGCCGAATGCGAAGCCGAGGACGACGACGGCTACGATGGCCGCCGCGAATGTGGCGATCGTCCCTCCGGCGGGGCGCATTCGCTCCGCCAGTGATTGCAGAGGCGCGGTGGGTGGCGTTTTGCGGGCGTGTTTACCTCGGACCATGGCATCAGCCTTAAAGCGCGTCGGTGGTCGCGGCGTTGATCGCGTTCTCCTCGATCGTCCGATAGAGATCACCGCCGTGGCTGTCAATGGCGACGAACGCCGGCAGATCGACGACGTCGAGACGGCGCAGCGCTTCGGTGCCGAGATCGTCCCAGGCGATCGTCTCCGCGCCGCGCACATGGGTCGCGAGGAGGGCCGCTATGCCTCCGACGCAGGCGAAATAGACGCCGCCGTTGCGCTTGCAAGCCTCGATGACCGATAGGTCGCGCTTGCCCTTGCCGATCGTCGCGACGATTCCGGCGTCCATCAGCGCCGGTGTTGCGAAATCCATGCGGGATGCGGTCGTCGGTCCGACGGCGCCGAGCGCACGTCCGGCCGCGGCAGGGGTCGGTCCCACGTAAAAGAGCGTCTGTCCGGCGAGATTGAACGGCAGCGCGCCCTCGGCCGTGAGCGCTTCGAGAGCTCGAAGGCTGCCCGCGTCGCGCATCGTATAGAGCGGCCCGGTCAGCAATACCTCATCGCCGATGCGAAGCGACGCGAGGCTCTCGCGGGACAGCGGCAGCGTCAGGGAGCGCGGTTCACTCATTGGCGGCCTCCGTCAGTTCGATTGAGGCGGAACGCAGGGCGATGCAGCCCATATTAATCGCCATCGGCAGCGCCGCGATGTGGCAAGGGGCGGTGTTGATCGCGACGCCGAGCGCGGTCGTGTCGCCGCCGAGCGCCGCCGGGCCGATGCCAGTCGCATTGACCGCTGCGAGCAGCTCCTGTTCGAATGCCGCGACTTCGCGATCGGCGTTCGGGGTTCCTATGGGACGAAGGAGCGCCGTTTTCGCGAGATGCGCGACCGTGTCGAACGTGCCGCCGACGCCGATGCCGATGAAGAGCGGGGGACAGGCGTTGGCGGCTTTTTGGCGCACCCAGGAAACCACTGTCTCGAGGATGCCCGCGCGGCCGACGCCCGGTACGAGCATCGCAACGCGGGAGGCGTTGTCGGAGCCGCCGCCTTTGAGCATGACCGAAAGCCGTGCGCCGGGTTCGGGACGAAGATGGATTTCGCAAAACGCCGGCGCGTTGGTTTCGGTGTTACGGCGATCGACGAGCGCGTCGGCGACGATTGAATAACGGAGACGGCCCTCGTCGTACGCGCGAGCGACGGCGGCGTCAATGTTTGAGAACAGATCGCCGGGAAGGCATTGGTCGGGGCCGATCTCGACGTCGATCCAGACGCTGCCCGTATCCTGGCAGAGGGGAACGCCGTCGTTGGCCGCGATCGCGGCATTGTCGATCACCGACTGCAATACGCTGCGAGCCCGTGGGGACGTTTCCCGAATGAGCGCTTCGCGTACGGCGGCGAGCATGTCGGGACGCAAATGCGTGGCGCAATGGCGGATCGCGTCGTAGGCGCACGCTGCGACCGTATCCGCATTGAGCGCCGTCAGCGGGCGAATATCGTCGTTGGACGTTGAGATCATACGCCCTCCTCGGCTTGTTCGAACACTGACAGTGTATCAGGCGCTACTGGTGAGATCGACCGGGGGACGATTGCACCTGAGATCGACCGGGGGACGATTGCACCAATAGCGCTACTGGTGAGATCGACCCCCGGTCGATTGCACCAGTCGCGTTCGAAAATCGCCTGTGTAGGTACGCTTTTGGTAAGTTAAGCCCCCCGTTGGATCTCACTCTAACCCCCCGATGGTGGTCGAACATCCTTCGGTTCTTCGACCACCTGGAGTTGACTCGAACGCCTGACCTGGGGAAATGCATTTCAGCAATCGAGAAGACGCTCGAACAATCAGCCTTTTCCCAGTTCAAACCGGTGGTCGATGATCCTTCGGTTCTTCGACCACCAGCGCGACTGGTGAGATCGTCCCCCGGTCGATTGCACCAGTGAGATTTCGGGAAAGGGGGGCAATTACGTTACACTGGAACGTTGATGCGAAGCGTGGATTTAAGGATGTGAACTGATGGATCTAGCTGAGGAATCGCTCGAACTGCATCGCGCGTGGCAAGGCAAACTCGAGACTGGCGTCAAGTGCGCGATCACCGACGGTCAGGAGCTCGCGCTCGCCTATACGCCCGGCGTCGCGGCGCCCTGCGAGGCGATTGCCGAAAACCCCGACGCGGTCTATGACTACACGATCAAGGCGAACACGGTCGCGGTCGTCACCGACGGCAGCGCGGTGCTCGGCCTTGGCAACATCGGTCCGGCCGCCGCGTTGCCGGTGATGGAGGGCAAATGCGCCCTTTTCAAGACGTTCGGCGGCGTCAACGCGTTTCCGATCTGCCTCGACACCCAGGACAACGATGAGATCGTCGCCGCCTGCGTCGCCCTCGCGCCGGTCTTCGGCGGCATCAACCTCGAGGACATCGCCGCGCCGCGCTGCTTCGAAATCGAAGAGCGCCTCAACGACCTTCTCCCGATTCCGGTCTTTCACGATGACCAGCACGGCACCGCGATCGTCGTCCTCTCGGCCCTGATCAACGCGCTGCGCCTGACAAAGCGCAGGCCCGACGGCGTGCGCGTCGTCATCAGCGGCGCGGGCGCGGCGGGCATCGCGATCGCGAAACTCCTGCTCAGCTACGGTTTCACGACGATCACGCTCTGCAACAGCGCCGGTATCGTCTCGACCGACAACCCCCGTGCCAACGAGGCCCAAAAGGCGATGCTCGCCGTCACGAACCTCGACAACGTCTCCGGCACGCTCGCCGACGCCCTCGTCGTCGCCGACGTCTTCATCGGCGTCTCCGCCCCGGGCATCGTGACCCGCGCGATGGTGGAGACGATGGCGCCGAACCCGATCGTGTTCGCGATGGCCAACCCGGTTCCCGAGATCTATCCCGATGACGCGCTCGCCGCCGGCGCGGCGGTCGTCGGGACCGGACGTAGCGACTTCCCGAACCAGGTCAACAACGTGATCGCGTTTCCCGGCATCTTTCGCGGCGCTCTCGAGGCCCGCGCCGAGCGCATCACCGAGCCGATGAAACTGGCCGCCGCGATCGCCCTCGCCGATCTCGTGAGCCCCGAGGAGCTCTCGCCCGAACACGTGATGCCCGATCCGTTCGATCCTCGCGTCGCCGTCGCGGTGGCCGATGCGGTGCGCCGGTGCGCCGAGGAAGATCGGAAAACGACGACGTGACGAATCGTCCTGACAGGGGAAACCCGATCGCGCCCGTTCCGCCGTCCGCGTCGACGCCCGCGGTGCGCCCCTGGGGAACGTTCATCACGTTCGAGGGGGGCGAGGGCGGCGGCAAGTCGACCCACATCTTCTTTCTGA
>CANQTB010000003.1 GCA_947626665.1 uncultured Eggerthellaceae bacterium | reverse complement strand
TTGATGTAGGGCTATTGCACCTGTCTAATTTATGTCAATGAAAGTTTTCTTGACCTGGTAGGGGTGAAGGGACTCGAACCCTTAAGCCTTGCGGCGGCGGATTTTAAGTCCGCTGCGTCTGCCAATTCCGCCACACCCCCGCAGAATACGTGCGAATTGCATACTACCACATCGGCATCTATGAGTTGAGGGGGCTTCCTTTTTCAGAATTCGCCATCGGCAAGCACGAGCACCATGCCATGCAAAAGGTCGGTTTCACTGGCCGTGTAAGAGCGAAATCCCGCGAGTTCCAAAACCGTCTTCAAAATTACCAGCCCGGCCACGATAACAGGCGCGCGTTCGGGGTCGAGCCCAACCACATGGCGCCGTTCTTCAACCGTGAGGGCGCTCAGTTGACCCAAAACGCCGTCTAGCTCCTTCGCGGTCACGACAGCACGATGAACACGGCTGCTATCGTACTCTTCCATCTCATCGCGAATGCTCACCACGCTCGTTGCGGTTCCGGCAACAGCGACCACGCGATCAACGGGTACAACCTTCGAATCGCCTGCCCCGTTGGCAGCTTCACCAGCGTTTTCCCCGCGCAAATATCCTTGTTGCGCCAAATCGACGAAATAGGGCGTCATGACGTCCCTCACCCACGCGCTCGCTTGCTGCATCTCATCGAGTTCGATGGGGTCATGCGCAAAAAAGCGCTCAGTCATACGGCGACAACCAACGTCAAACGAATGCGACCATAAAGGATCGCGCCGCGTATCGCCGATAGCAATTTCGGTGGAGCCGCCGCCAATGTCCACGAGCATGATGCGCCCATCGGCAAACGAGCTTGAGGCCCCAAGAAACGATAGTGCCGCCTCGCGATTGCCCGGAATGACCTGCAGCGTAAGGCCTTTTCGCGCAAGCACTTCAACAAATTCCTCCGCGTTTTGCGCATCGCGCGCCGCCGACGTTGCCATAACCGCCGTTGGTATCTTCTGCCCATCGCATTCGAAGGAGGCCCGCACGGCAAGATAGCGATCGATCGCTTCACCAACGCGCTGGATCGCCTCGGGCTTCAAAACGCCCGTCGCATCCACTCCCTCGCCCAAATTCGTTATGGTGTATTCGCGCACGCAATCAGCGACGTTGCCATCCGCTACATCGGCAATAAGCATACGCGTCGTTACCGTGCCAATATCGATAGCGGCATAACGACCGTTTTTCACGTTCACCTCTGGTTTCTCTTTGCGTGGTTCATTTTGCAATTGCAAGGCGTCTATTCAACGCCAAAGATGAAATCACCAATTTCGGAATACCACGTCCTAGGCGCCTTGACGCTTCCCGGCGGAATGTTCGCTTTGAAATCCGACTCCTTCTCGGGCAGATCGAGTCCCGAAACGCTTACCGACTGTTCACCATCGGCCACCCAGCCAAGTTCTTCGCGGGCAAGATCCTCCACGCCCTCATCGCTCATCAGCTTATCGACTTCTTGCTGCAGCGCGTCGTTGCGTTCGCTCACTGCCTGATACTCTGCCTGAAGACGGTCGACCTCGCGAATCTGAAGATAATACTGCTTCGCTGGCGCATAGAGGAACAGCGCTGAGAGCGCAAGGCACGCGAGAACCGTCACCGTTACGAGCACGCGAGAACCAACGCGCGAGGAAGGACGCATCGCCTTGGAAACCGCGGCGGCATTCATCGACGATCCCGAAGACTGCAAGCGCGTGGCCCGCTTGTGGCTATGACCCATTTCGGCTTTGTATACCGCCGCGCGCGGGCCAGCCTCGCTTGCCGAGCTTGCGTGATCGAGATCCCCATATTGTCGTGTGAAGGTTTTATCAGCTTTGCTTTTGATGCGTGAGCGCTTCTTCGCAGCGAAATACAGGCCGAGAGAAGAGGATTTCCCCTGATGAGCACCCGACATCGAGGACGGCATATACAGGCTTCCGCTGTCGTAGGGCTTCGGTGCCTCCATGCGTTGCGATAGGTTCGCACCGAGGCTTGAGCCATAAACGTTCCCCCCGCCGATTGGCCCGCTTGTTCTCGTTCTGCTGTTTTTCGGATGTGCCACTCAGGCTCGCTTCCAGACGCATGTAGTTCTTTGATGGTACGTTTATGCGAAAGCGTGAATTAGCTTACCACATTTTGTGGGTGAGATAGGTCGGCGTTTCCCAACATATGGTGATTTCCACGGCAAATGCCATGCAGAGCGTTATAAATTGAGGTTTTTCACGTAGCTGACCCAGCGCTCCATCGATTCGTCGCTTATCGCGTGCTCCATCTGGCACGCCTCGTCATAGGCGCGCTCCTCGGGAATGCCGAGGGCCTTCGTGAGAAATGCATAAAGGAGCTCATGGCGTTCGAGAACGGATTTCCCGTATTCGTAGCCACTTTCAGTAAGCGTGATATCGCCGTAATACGGCTGTTCTACGAGTCCGCGTTCCTTCAGAACAGAGACGGCTTTGTTTACCGACGCCTTTGAGACCCCCAGCTTGTTTGCGACGTCAACCGAACGCACGGATTGCTGCGTGGTTCCGCCGAGCATTACCATCGCTTCGAGATAGTCCTCATGAGACATGGACATCTTTTCCATGGTTCTCCTTCCGGTTGCGCTTGGCACATGGTAGCACAACCGGTTAATGCTCGGCAGCCTGCTCCATCTTTCGGACCATGTCGGCAGCGGCAGAACACCCCTTGCATCCTTTGCAGCCGCCCGCGCCGTCGCCGCAATGGTCATGGCAGTCGCACATGCCGCGAACGATCAGGCGGCGAAAAGCGAGCACAACGAGGACGATGACCGCCACGGCAACGAGAATGGTCGCAGGCGTTATCTCAATCGGTACCAACATTCAATCAGCTCGCTTTCCGTCTTACAAACTTTCACTCATCAACCACACGTTTCAAAGATGCTTTTAAAAACGCTTGCGGAGTTGTTGCGCGCAAGAACGTTTCCCGCGGTTGCGCGCAATCTCCGTTAAATCTCCGTTAAACCTCCGTTAGGCAGCGATGTTACGCCACGTTCTTTGCGGCAGCGCTCTTCACCTTGGCGCCCTTCTCGCCACGTTCCTCAAAATGGGGCATCGGGCGGAATATCTGGAAGAGCATCGCCTCAAGGATGAGGATGGCGACCACGGTCCACACACTGAAGGACACCTCGCCAAGGGCCAAGCCGGCGAATTGATAGATCATCAAGCCGACGCACCACGCGAAGCCGGTCATGTAGCCGATCGCCGCCCACGTCCATTTCGCGGAGCGCATCTGGTTGCTGATCGCGCCGATGGCTGCGAAGCACGGGGCACACAAAAGGTTGAATGCGCAGAACGCGGCAATCGCAGCGGCGCTTCCTCCGAACATGAGGGCAAAGCCCTGCCACAGCGCCGGATCAGTTTCGCCGAGCTCGCCGAGGTTGGTCATGATGCCGACGGTCGCCACGACGTTTTCCTTCGCCACGAGGCCGGTGATGGAGGTGGCAGCGCTTTCCCAGTTGCCGAAGCCGAGCGGTGCGAAGATCCACGCGATCGCATTGCCGATTCCCGCCATGAGCGAGTACTCCATATAGCCTTCCATCTCGGTATTGAGCATGCCGAAGGCGCCCTCATAGAAGCCGAAGTTCGTGAGGAACCAGATGACGATCGAGGCGATGAAGATGATCGTTCCCGCTTTCACGATGAACGCCTTCACGCGCTCCCATGTGGAAAGCAGCACGCCTTTTACGGCGGGGACGTGATAGGCTGGAAGCTCCATGATGAAGGACGTCGCCTCGCCGGCGAACGCACGCGTCTTGCGCAACATGATGCCCGAGATGATGATCGCGAACACACCGAGGAAGTAGAACACCGGCGCCACCCACCAGAAGTCCTCGGAATTGCCCGACGCGATGGCGCCGAACACGAGGGCGATGATCGGCATCTTCGCGCCGCACGGGATCATCGTGGTGGTCATGATGGTCATGCGACGGTCTTTTTCGTTTTCGATCGTTTTCGTGGCCATGACCGCCGGCACGCCGCAGCCGCTGCCGATGAGCATCGGGATGAAGCTCTTGCCGGAAAGGCCGAACTTGCGGAAGATGCGGTCCATGATGAACGCGACGCGCGCCATATAGCCGCATTGCTCAAGGATGGAGAGCAGGAGGAACAGCACGATCATCTGCGGAACGAAGCCCAGCACGGCGCCGACGCCCGCGATGATGCCGTCGATCACGAGGCTTTGGAGCCAATCCGCAACGCCGATCGTGTTCATCCATTCGCCCACGACGACAGGAATGCCCACGTGGTAGATGCCGAAATCGGCCGGATTAGGCTCGGCCTCTTCAATCGCCGCAAGTGCGGCCTCGCTGGCACCCGACTCCTCGGCTGCGGCGAGCTCTTCCTCCCAAGCCTCCACCGCGCCATCGTATTCCTCGACGCCGGTGTAGAGCCAGCCGTCCCCGAACAGGCCGTCGTTCGCCCAGTCGGTGAACAGCGTGCCGAAGGTGGAGACGGAGAGGTAGTAGACGATGAACATCACGACGATGAAGATCGGAATGCCGAGCCAGCGGTTCGTGACGATCCGGTCGACCTTCTGCGTGGTCGTAAGCCCCTTTACCGAGCGCTTGAGAACACCCGCCACCACGTCGGTGATCACATCGTAGCGCGCGCCGGTGATGATGCTTTCGGCATCGTCGTCGTATTCTTCCTCAAGGCCCTCGCGGATGGCCGCGATCGTGCTGAGGTTATGCGCCGTCAGATTCAGGCGCGAGAGGGTGAGGCTGTCGTTTTCGAGGAGCTTGATCGCGTACCACCGCACAAGGTTTGAAGGTACGCGCCCGCCGATCTCGTCGATCACTTTCGCGATGGCAGTTTCAATATCATCGTCGAAGCGCATCGTTGAGGCAGGGGCCGTCCCCTTCGCTGCCGCTGCCTGAGCGGCTCCCATCACGTCGTTCAGTCCGCGGCCCTTTGAGGCTGCCGTTTCAATGACAGGGCAGCCGAGTTCTGCCGAGAGCTTCGCGACATCGATCTTATTCCCCGATTTCTCCACCAAGTCCATCATGTTGAGGGCCACGACGACGGGCACGCCCAAATTGATGATCTGGGTGGTGAGGTAGAGATTGCGCTCAAGGTTCGTTCCATCGATGAGGTTGATCACCACGTCGGGAGCGCCGGAGAGCAGATAGTCGCGTGCAACGATCTCCTCAGGCGAATAGGGCGAAAGCGAATAGATGCCCGGCAAGTCAGTGATCGTGACCTCCTTGTCGCGCGTATACTTGCCTTCTTTTTTCTCAACGGTCACGCCGGGCCAGTTCCCCACATATTGGTTCGCTCCCGTGAGATCGTTGAACATGGTCGTCTTGCCGCAGTTCGGGTTTCCGGCAAGCGCAATGTTGATTCCCATACCTTTCTCTCCTTAAAGTTAATTTCGTCTAACTCATGCTCAAAAAAGATGCGCCCTTTGGCGCACGGTGATGCGAATGCGGCGGTCGCCTTATGCCGCCTCACGCCGCTTTACGCCGTCTTACATCACCCGCGGCCTAGCCAACCACGACGTTTTCCGCCTCGCTCTTACGCAGCGAAAGCTCGTAGCCGCGCACCGTCACCTCGATGGGGTCTCCGAGGGGCGCCACCTTGCGAACGTACACGTCGACGCCTTTCGTGATGCCCATGTCCATGATGTGGCGCTTCAGCGCGCCCTCGCCGGTAAGACGCACGACCTTTGCCGTTTCGCCGATCGGCACATCGCGAAGGGTCTTCTTCGGCACGTTTCCCTGAGATGCCTCTGCCATTCTTCCGCCATCCGTCCTTTCCTCTTGCCTCGTGCTTTTACTTTCCTCTTTTATATTCCCATTCGTTGAGAATCCTGTTGCCGAGCGGCTGGGCAGAGCCAGAGCCGCTCAATGTATTGCTAGCATGTGATGATCTTCGATGCGATGCTGCGATCGAGCGCCACCTGCGTGCCCTTGATCTCGATGATGAGGTTCCCCCCTTGCTCGGAAACCACATACACGTCGGCGCCCTCGACAAAACCGAGGTTTTCGAGATGATGATGCACCTCGCCCTTGCCACGAACTTTGGCGATGCGGGCACGATCGCCGCTCCGTAAAAACGAAAGCGGCATCTGCTGGCGCGTTCCGAAGTCATCGTTGAGCGTCGCAAAGGCAATTCTTTCGACTACCGAAGCTTCCTGCATGACATCCATCCTTCTTCTTTTGCCGTTCGCTCGTTCTCGCCTAAAGAAATTGGCAAGAAGCGAATAAGTTACCGTTGGTTTACTAAAAGTATACCTTCTCAAACATTTTGTAAAGGAAGATTTGGCTAACTTCTCAAATTAGCCGTTAACGCGCGGCCTTTCATGGAAAAAATGAGGCATTTCTGCCTTCGTCAAACGAGGTTTTGCATAATGCAAAGGATTGGATTGCCGTCATGAAGGATGCATTATGGATTGCTTGTCACGCTCGACTCAATTTGGCGAGAACCGCTACCTCGACACGCGGGGCACTATTACCGAGCCGTTGCCATTTACCCAAGTAGTGTTGGAGGGGCTTGCCTCGGGCGGGGGGCTTTTCGTCCCGTGCGAAATCCCCCACTTCAGCCTTGACGAGGTTCTTGCGCTTGCAGAAATGCCTTATGCGAAACGAGCAGCGTTTGTTTATCGCGCCTTCAATATCGATCTTCCCGATGTGGTTATTGATGAGGTGATGGGCGCATCATATGCAGACAATTTCGATACAGAGGAAATCTGCCCCCTCCATCCTCTCGATGAGAAAACCCATGTTCTGGAGCTTTGGCATGGGCCGACAAGCGCCTTCAAAGACATGGCTTTGCAATGTTTGCCCCACGTGTTCTCGAAAAGCGCCCAAGCCCTCCGTGAACAGGGAAAGCTTCACACCGACTTTATGATCTTGGTCGCTACCTCAGGCGATACGGGCAAGGCTGCTTTGGCCGGCTTTCAAGGAGTGGAAGGCGTCCGCATCGGCGTGCTGTTCCCCGATGGCGGCGTAAGCGACATCCAACGCAAGCAGATGGTAACTCAGGGCGGCGACAACGTGTACGTATGGGCAGTTCGCGGAAACTTCGACGACTGCCAAACCGGCGTGAAGTTCGCGTTTGACGACCCTGTCTTCGCCGATCATCTTGCGAAGAATTACGACATCGCGCTTTCAAGCGCCAACTCCATCAATTGGGGCAGGCTCATGCCGCAAATCGTCTACTACCTTTCCGCTTACGCTACGCTCGTTTCGCGTGGCGGCGTCGCAGCCGGCGACCCTATCGATATTTGCGTGCCGACCGGCAACTTCGGCAATATCCTCGCGGCTTGGTACGCCAAACAGATGGGAGCCCCCATTGAGCGGCTTATCTGCGCAAGCAACGTGAACCGCGTGCTGACCGACTTTATCGAAACGGGCACCTACGATATCTCGGATCGCCCCTTCATCTTAACGCCCGCTCCCTCAATGGACATCCTCGTGTCTTCCAACATGGAACGCCAGCTGTTCGAGCTTTGCGGACGCAGCGCCTCCCTCGTAAAGTCATGGATGGAAGATCTGAAAACGCAGCGCAAGTTTGTGGTTGACGATAAAACGCGAGAATCGTTGCAGAGCAATTACGTTGCAGCGTCGGTTAACAACGAGGAATGCCTTGCCACTATTCGCGAGGTCCTCTCGACCTACGGCTATCTGGTCGATTCTCACACCGCCATCGCCTGCAAAGCAGGCTTTGATAACCGCGGTACGAACCCGCTTGTCATCGTTTCGACCGCTCATTGGGCGAAATTCGGGCCGAGCGTTTACCGCGCCGTCCATCACCTCGCTTATGAGGAGGAGCTTCCCGCAGAAGCGGCGGCACTTTCGGGCTGCGAACTGAACAACCTCGTCGCACAAGAGACCGGGCAATCCTTCATTCCGCGAAACCTCGCCGATCTTGATAACCTCCCTGTTCGGTTCACCGAGGTCATTGATGGTGACGCCTCGACGATCGAACGTGCGGTGGAAACGTTCATCCGCCAAACATCGTAGCGAGCGCAGGGCTTTGCAGCTCATCGGCCCAGCGGCTCAGCGCATTATCGGCCCAGTGGCTCAGGATAAAAGCGCGGCTCTGAGGGATTAAGCTCGATGCGCCAATTTCGCTTCGGCTCATCTGCTTCCTCAAGCTCGATCCTGAGAAGCCATTGGCCCTTGTTTGGGCTTTTCCCTTCTTGCGCTGGCGAGAAGTCAATTGTCGGGATCGCTTCGAGCGGTATCGTCGAGCTTTGTTGCTCCGTATGAACCTGCACGTCTTCAGGCTCAAAAATGCTCGGAAATTCATAGTCGAATGGCTCCTCACTGAAATCATGGAGACATCCATAGCAGGTTTTCATATCGGCAAATAGTTTTGTTTTACAAATGGGACATTCCTTTGTCGCATACCTTATTTCTTGGGCGTTCATCGCCTCTCCTTTCCTATCGCTTCCAACGAGATGCGCGTGAGCCCCAGCTCATCACCAACCTGAAGCCAACATCCATCTTGGGCGATCCTTTCGATAACGAATGCCGCGTTCTTGCATTTCTTGCGCTTGTGCGGCTGAAGCTCCCGATAAACGGCAAGAACTTCTCCTTTTGGGCTCACGAAGGCAACATCGATCTTCCGGTGCATCGTATAGGTGTGAATATCCCGACAACTCGCCAAGATTATTTCTTCGGAAGGGACGCTTCTGCCCGCCAAACCTTTCAAACGCGCAAAAAGCGTTGCCGCTATATTGAGGCGCATCACGTATCGCCCTTTTTCGAGACAATCAACGTTGCCACCGATTTCTCCCCGATCGCCACGCAGCTGAGAAGCACCCATCGGCATCTTCCTCCTTCCTTCGTAAAGCTCATACATCCCTCATAACCGCTTTCATAGGCAATCCAACCGTTTCCCCTCAGTTCGCCTTCAAGGAGGCTTTGGAGCTTTTGGCAATCGCATTTGCTGGTAAAGCTCACAATCGATTCCGTTGCGTCCATATAGCAATCCTCTATCCCTATCCTTTCGCCTGCCTGCAGAGAAAGCAGCTCTTCATGAAACCATGGGGGTAAATCCCCAAGGCTTTTTCGATATGCGCCAAGGCTTTTCTGCGCTTCCTCTATTTGGGAAAGCAGGTTTTCGCTATTCACCTCCTCTAACGAACCGAGATCCAGAACGGGGCCTTCGATTTGGCGATCAGCTACGGGCTCATCAGCCGTTTGCAAGCCCGTTTCGCAAACATTCATCACGGCCAAAAGCGAAAAGCCCACTGCTATGCCAAATGAGGCCTTCATGAGCCGAATCTGATTCACCCTCATTTCGAATCATCTTCCTCTTTGCTTAAAAGAGCATTCCCGGCTTGTACGTATCAACAACAAGTGAAACGCTGTGGGAAAGCGCGGGCAAGGCAACGCCAAACACCTCGCTTTTCAACCCGAACCCGAAAAGCGTCGGCTGATAATGGAGCGTGTAGGTGAACCTTGTCTGCCCCCATGCCGCTGCTTCCACGCGCCCTTCAACACTGAGGTTGTTCCGATCGCAAGCCGATTCGATGTCTGCACAGGCAAGCGCCAAACATGCATCGGCACTTTGCTCCGCGCTTGGCGATGTCGCATAAAGGCGCGTTGCGTTGCGAGCAATGCGATCGAAGGCCGCGCAATCCGAGAAGAACACTCCGGCGTTCACCGCAATTGCCGCAATCGCGATCACCGCCGGCAGCACAACAAGAAACTCGAGCGTCATCTGCCCTTGTCTGCCTCTCAGCACCTTCATCATGCGCGCGGTCATTCCCACGTTCTCCTCCCCAAAATCGCTCCTTGAATTCCTCGAAGCCCATCGGCTGCCTGCTCGACAAGGCCCTTCCCTTGCTCAACCAAGGAAGGGGGGATTGCGATCGTCAAGGGAACGGACACTCCGATCACCGGAACTTCGATTGTTGCAAGAACAATCCCCTCACCAGCACGATCAAGCTCATCGATCGCATCGGATTCGACCGATGTGACAAGCGACGTGAACAGATCGGAGCTTGAAGCGGGAAGGCTCATTGCTTTTTGCTGCAGCGACCGATACGATACGGCAAACCCCTGATCATCGGCAGCTGCCACATAGGCCGTATTGATAAGGGCCGGTTTCAGAATCGTCGTGTCTGCCGGTTCCAGTCCGAGGGCCTGAAGGCCTTCCGTCACCGCGTTCGCCGCCCATTCCCCCAAGCCTGAAGGTCCGATCAAGGGAATGTCGCCAAGCGCTTCTGAAAGCGTGTCGGTCAGTGCGTTCACACCGTTGCCATACACCTCAAGCAGCCCCGACCAACAATCAAGCAACAACCTCCCCGTTCCAACGAGCGCTCCTCCATCGTCACCGAGGCCATCAAGCAGCGAATTGAGAACTGTCTTCCCTTCCGCCGATGTATCCTTCAGAAGGGTCGCCCCCGAAACGGCCGCTCGAGCGCCAAGCGTCGCGCCGCCTCCCACGAAACTGTTTTCAAATCCTGTGTCGGCGGCTGTTGAGGAAACATTCGCAACGAGGGCGATCATTCCTTTGCTTCCGGGCGGAGACGCCTCGATGCGATAACCGCATGCCTCTTCAATAACATCAAAACATGTTTCGAAGAGATCCCCCGCCTTTTCCTTCGCCTCTTTGAGTGCGGGCTTCAGCTCATCTTGCACTTCTTCATAACGTTTGGCCGCCTGTGCCACCACGTTATAGTGATATTCGAAACCGTTCTCGATCGAGGTGGAGGCTGCGGCAACCTTTCCCAAGCTTGAAGCGGTGAACTCACAGAGCGGACATTTCCCGAATCCTCCTGATTCCATCTGAGCGATCGATCCATACGATGAAGCGCCACTTGCCTGAGGACACCCCTCCCAAGCATGCATTACTTGGCCCTCGTCCCCGTTCGTTATGGGATACACCGCCTCGGTATAAAGCTCGGTAGCGCGCATTTCGCTCGTATTCTTCGGCAGTTCGGGGAAAAGCGCATCGAATTCTTCGTCGGTTTCCACAACATAGCCCTGGGATACCTGTTCAACGGCATAGGCATAGAACCGTTTTCGCAAAGCGGAGTTTGCTTGTTCCGAAACGCTTGTTGAAGCGGGGGCCTCCTGTGCAAGGCGTCGCCGGTAATACTCTTGCGCACGTTTGAGAGCAACCGAAAAGGACCACGTGTCGGCACTCGCATAGTAGGGATTTTCCACGCCCAGCATATCGGCAAGCGTCTCTGCGCGCTGATACATGCAATAGTCGGGATTTAAACCGCAGTCATGCTGATAGCCCTCTTCTTTTATTTCGTTCGCTTGCTGAGCGAGCTCATCGGCCTTTTCGGCAAGATCGCGCACATCGTCAAAGCCTTCTTCAACCGCTTCTTTCATCTCATCCGAGCCTTGGGCCTCGCCGATGACGATCGGGGCGCCCTCGCTGGGAATCGGCACCGCAATAGCCTGATAGAAGGCATTCGTCACCCCGCCGCCATTAGCCTGTGCAACAAGCACGGCATCAGCAGCGCATAAGAACGGAAGCGCTTGCTGCAAAACATTGAGGCCCTTCGCCACATTTTGAGCGAAGGTATTTCGCGCTTCGATGATTTTCCCTCCGGCTTCGATAAGCTCTTCCCCGATCCCCATCGCTGGAGGAACACACATCGCAACAATCCCTATTGCATAGGAAAATGAGCTGAGCAGCGTCATGGAAAGCACAATTGCATCAGCCGTCTTGACGGCAACCATAAATTCCGCAACGTCGTTTTCGGCAGCTAAAGCGCTCGCGTCTGCAACATCTTGAACATCGGCAGAGGCGGCATTGATCCGATACACCTGTGCGGTCGTAAAAATGAGAGAGAGCGTTACGAGAAGAGCAACTGCCATGCCGAGCGTCGTAAAGCCATGCTCATCGCGAAATAGTTTAATCATTTTGCCATGCACCCGCCCACGAGCCTGCCGGCCCGACACCACTTGTCTGCACCCATGAGGGCTGTGTCGTCCCCTGTGCCTCAACGCTCACCTCAAAATTGCCTCGCGAATTGGTGATGCCTAAAAGCTCGGCTCCGGCACCAAGAAGAGGCAGCGGCTTCGCTTCGGTGGAGATGCGAACGCTCACCGTTTCGCTGTTTTCGTTTCCCGAAGTCTGAATTCGATAGGAACAACCGCCTGAATGCACATGGAAACAATCCTGCTGGGGAATTGCACCGAGTCTGCGCCTGATGAAATCCTCGCAACGCGATTGCGCGTCATCGCCCTGCGTTGAAAGAAAGCGGCATGCCTCGTTCGCGGCGCTCTGGATGACGGTTCGGTCATAGAGCAGAATCCCCGGCTGAACAAGCAAAAGAACGACAAGCAGAATGACAGGCAAGGCAAAAGCCGCCTCGACGGTTGCCTGCCCGCCGCAATCGCTTCTCCGAGAGAAACGCCGCATTCGCATAACGCCCCTCTTTCTCACTTTCCGCATAAGCACCTGCACGCTCTCCTTTGCTTTGTCCTTTGCTTTGTCCTCTGCTTCATCCTCTGCTTCATCCTCTGCTTCATCCTCTGGCTTCCCGCAGCTGAATCTAATAGCTGAAAACATCGATGACCCAACCGGCAGCCGCCTGAACATGATGGCTTGCCGCCATCAGTGCGTGATCGATGAGCAGCCCTTCTGAAACGGCATGCCAGATTGCACCAAGACCTATGACGATGGCCAATAAGGCACATGTCACAAGGGCGAACTCTACTGTCGCCTGCCCTTTTTGATCACTAAAGCCCATTGATTCCCGTTGCAATTGCATTCCATAGCTCCTCGATCTTGGGTCGAAACAGCGTGATCGCGACGATTGCGATAACAACAAGAACACCAACCAGAATCGCGTATTCGGTGGTTCCTTGGCCTTTCTGCTGCCTCACCTTTTCGAACGCAGCCCGTACAAGCCCCATGGCGCACCTCCTTTCCTATCAAAAGCCCTCAATCAATTCCAAAAGCACCGGCCCAAGGACGAGAAGGAGCATCGCCGGCAAGATGAGCGCCCCTGTCGGAAGCATCATCTTGACGGGTGCCTTCGCAACCTCTTCCTGCTTTTTTGCTTGGTAGGCAAGCCTTGCTTCATTGGCAGCACTTTCGAGGTTGTCGGCCATTGAAGTGCCGAAATGCAACGAGCGGATGATGTTTTCCACCACACGTGAGAAAAGAAGCGAATCATATGTTTCGGCAAGAGCCCGCAACGCATCATCACGACGCGAGAGCCCAAAAGACCATTGACGTTTTGCCTCAGCCACCGAAAACGAGAGCAACGTAGAGAAATGATCGATGTAGAGCTGAAGCGCCCGATCGAAGCTCAAGCCGCTGCGAAGGCCCATCACCATAACATCGAGCATTTCGGGAAGATGGCGCTCGAGTTCCTTGGTCCGCCATGCGATGCGCTTCTCGATGGCCCGTCGTAGAAGACGAAAGCCCCACCACGCACCAATCACGGCGCCAAGAAGGCAACACGGGAGCGAAAACACCGCCCCGATCAGGGCCCCCACCATACCCGCCATGACTGCAAGCTGCAAACATGTTGCATGGTAGCCTTGCGCGGAAAGCTCTTGGGAAAGTCCCGCTTGTTTCATGCGATCGCGTAGCCATCGGCTCTCATTCCACCATTGCGGCGAATAAGGCTTTCTCTTGCTGCCCTGCATCCTCAAGCGCTGCGTTGAAGCCCGTGCCATGGCGAGGGCCCTCACATCGAAGCCGCTCTGGCCACCAGCCCTCCGATAAGCGCCAGCTTCTTCATCGAGCTGTCCGCCGCCTATGCCCGAAAGAACGCTTTTGCGAAGCCGCTTCTCGCGTAACGCGCTTTCCGCAACAGCCCAAAGGCACATCCCGAATAGAGCAGCAAGTAAAACGGCACAGGTTTGAAAGGGAAACGTTGTATCCATATCAATCCACTTCCACTTTCAATACCCGCCGTACCGCCACAATGCCGGCAATCTGAAGAGCAAGCGCAACGATAAGAAGCGCCAGCCCGAGCGGACTCTCAAAGAACGGCGCGAGAAAATTCTCGCTTATCAACGAAAACACCGCTATCAGAACAAACGGCATGATCGTGACTATTTGCGCCGAAAGTTTCGCTTGGGCGGTTTGCACATGAAGCGATCTCAGCAAATTCAATTCACTTTCGACAAACATTCTCGCCGAATCAAGAACCGTCGCGATACTTCCGCCGCTGATGTGTTGCACATCAAGGGCAACCGCCACGAACGCAAGCTCCCCCGATGCCTGAGGGGAATCGAAAACGGCGAGCGCTTCGGAAACCGGCTCGCCGGTCTGCAGACGCTGAACGGCGTTCTCAAATAGCTCCTTCAATGGCTTTTTCGTCTCATCCGCCGTTTGTTGGAGCGTTTGCTGAAGCGAAAGGCCTGATCGGAAACACATGCTCATAACGCGGAGCGCATCGGGTATCTCCTCGCGCATCTCATTGAGGCGCTTCTCGTTGCGTGATTTCACAATGAACGACAGCACGATCATCAAGGCGCAAGCGAGAGCAAGCCCCCCGACGAGCGACGCAGAAAACACGGCGCCGATAAACACCGCTACGAACCCGATGCCCAACACGCAAGAAATTACAGCCTCCTCGCTACTTGCCACACCGGCGTCTGAAAGCAATGAAACGGCCTTCTCACCAAAAACATTTACGTGCCTTATGCGAAGAAGGCGCCGCGCCAAAGGCAAAAGCGGCCGAATGCCATGACGAAGTTGCCACAACTCGCGCGTTTGGTCCTGTGTCTTAAGAAAAGACGCTGAGCCCTCCCGTCTTTTGGCGACCTGCCGCCACAAGCCCACAAGGCAAAGGCCGACGAGAAAAGCAAACACCGGCGCAAGGTAGACGAGGTGCCCGAGCGTTGCCCATATCGCCTGAAGACGCTCGGTCATCGGAACCGCAAAAGAGGCGACCTGCGTTAAGCTATCGAATGTTTCCACGCTGCCACCTCCCCAATTTGCGCGATCCCCCGTTCTTCTAGCCCATCAATCCACGAAGGGACAGCCAGCCAACTGCCCTTTTCCCTTGCACCGTCTCTTTGATAAAGCGTGGCGATATGACAGCGGCGGATGTCACGATCAAAGACAAGCGAAGCGATTTCAGAAACATAGCGGCTGCCGTCGGAGGCGCGAGATGTTTGGATAATGAGATCGAATGCGTTGCCGATTTGCGCCTCTATCGCATCAACCGGAAGATCGAGCGCGTATCGCACCATCGTGACCAATCGATCAACCACTTCAAGGGGAGCGTTGGCATGAAGCGTGGTAAGCGATCCGTCATGGCCGGTCGACATCGCCTGCAGCATATCGATCGCCTCCCCACCTCTGCATTCGCCGACGATGATGCGATCGGGCCTCATGCGAAGCGCATTGATCACGAGCTCACGGATCGTCACCTCCCCCGTTCCTTCCGCATTGCGCGGACGCGCCTCAAGGCGCACCACATGGGGATGTTCAAGAAACCGCAGCTCAGCAGAATCCTCTATGGTGATGATTCGTTCGCTGCCCGGAATATGGAGCGAGAGCGCATTGAGAAGCGTTGTCTTGCCACTTCCAGTACCGCCGCTTACCGCGATATTTTTGCGTGCGAGGATCGCCCATCGGAAAAACTTCATCTCAGGCTTTCCGAAAGAACCCATCTCGGCCATCTGCTGCAGCGAGAATGTTCGTCGCGCAAAAGCACGTATGGTGACAACCGGCCCGATGAGGGAAAGCGGCGGAATGATAGCATGCACGCGATGCCCCTGCGGAAGTCGGGCGTTCACCATAGGGGACGCTTCGTCGATCCTTCTGCCCAACGGCCCAATAATACGATCGATAAGGACGCGGACCTCATCGTCTGTTTCAAAGCGGAGCGAACTCCGAAAAAGCCTGCCGTCTCGTTCGTAATAGACGCTCTGAGTTCCATTGACCATGATCTCGGTGATTGATTCATCATCGAGCAGCGCATCAATCGGCCCGAGCCCAAAAACCATGTCGATAAGCTCATTGACAAGAGACTCGCGTATCGGCGCTTCAACATAATCCCAAGCGGAATTCATCATCGCCTGACGGCAAGCAAGCCGAAGCTCATTTTTTGCGCGATCGGGATTCTCGCCCATAATGTGAGCAAGCTCCTCCATGGGGAGAAACTCTTTCACCCCTTCGCGCAGAAGCGCGATCGTGGGTCGCGGCTGCTTCTCCGCTTCACCGAGCTGAGCTGGCGCAAGCCGCGCATTAACACGATCGATTAATCCCATGGCCTACCTCGGTTGCTTATGCCGTTT
This sequence comes from uncultured Eggerthellaceae bacterium, assembly GCA_947626665.1. Classification (GTDB taxonomy): domain Bacteria; phylum Actinomycetota; class Coriobacteriia; order Coriobacteriales; family Eggerthellaceae; genus CANQRF01. The sequence goes on along the minus strand of CANQTB010000003.1, from coordinate 16,859 downwards.
GCGGTTCGTGCTGTCGTCAGCTGAGAAAATGTCGTCCCAGATATCGCGTACGCTGCGAGCGAGCCAGTTTTTCGATTGCACCAATTCAGTCGCGAGGCCCGATGCCAAAAGCTCCTCGACCTCATATCCGCCATCGCGCACCTCAATAACCGAGGCGCCTTGGAGCGCACATGAGATATCGAGCGATGTGAAGGGCGACTTTTTCGAACAACGGTTTAAAAGGAAGAGAAGCGATCCGGTTGCGATTCCGCATCTCAGGCAAAGATCATATGCATGCTGGCACGATCGGATGGAAGATGTGCGCTGATCCATAAGCATAATCGTCCTATTGCTTCGTTCGATCAGGTCAAGCGTCTGTTCGGTCCAGCTTCCGCCGGTGTTCACCACAACAAGCTCGAAGCGCGACTGCAGTTCTGCCAGAAGAAATTCCATTTTGCCCTCAAGCAAATCCGCTTGTTCGACTTGTTTTGGAGGAGCTATAAGTGCAGGTAATTTCTCGGTGCGGGGCAAACGATCGAGCTTCGCGGGATTCGACAACACGTCTCCCACTCGCAACGGCTCATCAGCCCCCAGATAAAACTCTTCATCACCAAACTGAAAGTCAGCATCGAGAAGCGCGGTCTTCATCCCGCGTCGCACTCCTTCACAGGCAAGAATAGCAGCTAATGCGCTCTTTCCCACTCCGCCGCTTCCGCTAACGACGCTGACAATAGTTCCTGTTTGCACCGCACGATGGGGAATCTGACGAACATGGGTGACGGCGTCGTCAACTGCCACAACTGCAGCAGCATTCTCGCGAGGATCTTTCGACAATCCCTCTTCGGCTTGGGCCTCTGCCGGCTGGTGATCTGCCGGCTGACGATCTGCCGGCTGACGATCTGCCGGCTGACGATCAAGCGTTGCCTTCGGTGTCGGCAGAGTTTTTGTTGCTCCCGCACGCTCGTCCGAAACGTTCGATGCTTCTTGTCCTCGCAAAGCAGTTTCGCCTTCTTGACCAACCGACGCTCTCGTTTCCCCCTCTCTGGCCGACACAATGGCATTTGCCTTCCGTTCAAGATAGCGTTTCAGAAACGTGTTTCGCGAAAGAACACCGGTCAGCCCTGCTGACCCCGCGCGTGAAAGCGATGATCCATTCGCATGAAAAGAAACCCAGTAGACTGGCAATTCGGGATGATCATAACGAAGGGCCGCCGCAAGATTCAGCCCGTCAATATCGTCGCTCGACACAATCCAGGCCTCCTCCACTGATCGTTTGTCGTCTTGTGCCAGATAGGCGCGAGCGCTCATTCCCTGGGAAAACACACGGAGCCATGGTTGCGCATCAAACGTTTCGCCTTCGAGTCCCAAAAGCGAAGGATTGGCAAGGCATGCTTGATCGGCACATAAAAGCACTTCACTCATCGGGCTCCTCCTTTTCTTCTACAACGTCGGTTTCCTTCTTGTCCTGTGCTGTATGGTTGTCAGAAAGAGTTCCCCCTGAATCGTTGGGAAGAACGAAATAAAGTTGAAGGTTCTGTGCGGCAGCGACCATTTCCTCCGCCGATTCCGGCGGCACGGCTACCGTGATCCATGTGGTTGCCTCTTCGCCCGTCGTGCCCGAGGAAGAAGCGAGAACCTGCACATTCTCAGCGAGCAGCGTCGTGGTCGATGCACCAGTCGCATAGATATCGACCGTCATCCCTTTCGCAAGCGCCCCGCCCACTGCTTGCACTTCGCGCGCGGGAACCGAAAGCGCGCTTTTTCCTGCCGGAACATCAAGCGTTTCGGCTTCGGTGGCGAATCTTTGCGAAGAAATAACTTCACCTTCCAGAATCGGAGACGAAACCACCTCGCCAATCGCCGCGTTCTTTTCAACAACGGCATCGGGGGGAAGCAAATCGACGAGCCAGAGCTTTGTCTCGATCGCGCTCTCATCGAGCGTCTCCCCTACGGCAAGCGGGCGCGTGGCAACGCAAACCTCAAGCGACTCTCCCCCATAACGGGCAAGCGCCTCCGCGCGTGCTTGTTCGTTTTCCTCGGTGAGCTGATTGGTATAGGCACCGACAAGAAGCGCGCATGCCGCCCCACACAAAAGTCCTGCGATAAGCGTTTTGTTCGGCTTCATGCCCTCCCTTTCTCGTGATGACAAGAAGAGCATGAGGTGTGCATCTTGCAGATAAGTCGCAGATATGTCACATGATTGTCAGCGAAATTGCCGACCGATGCCGTCGCGACTGTCTCAAACTGACGCGCGCTTGGTCAGCTGGATTTATGGAAATCGAAAGCCCCTGACGCGCGAAAAACCGAAACCCTCAAGTCAGCCGGATTTCACCGAGAATAAGGAAAGCCGCGAAAAGCGAGGGGACGAAAAGGCGGCAGTAACGGTAAGCTCCAGAAAGGCCCTCTACGACACGCTGGCCGCTTCTGAGCGGCGCTTCAGATATTCGTTCATGGTGTGCTGCGTGATGTCGCTGCGGTTGATAACGCCCACGATCTTGCCATCCTCAAGCACGGGGACTTTCTTCAGATGGTTCTCGCTCAAAACGCGGCAAACCTCAGCAAGGTCGTCGTGGATATCAACGCCGATGGTGCGGTTCACGCCGATGTCTCGCACCTTCCTTCCCATGAGGTCTTCCAGCTTGTCGTGATAATCCTGCTCGTCGTTGACCGTTCGTAAAATCATGACGATCGGATCGATGAAGGAATTCGCCTGCCGTGAGAGCCTGCGCAAAATATCGCCATCAGACAAAAATCCCACAGCTTCGCCCTCGTCGTTCACCACGGGAGCCGCGCTGATTTTCTTTTCGGTGAACAGCCTGATCGCATCCTCAACGGTGGCTTCTTCATGAAGTGTGAAGACATCGGTTTTCATGATTGAAGAGAGCAGGTTCTTGTGCGTATCATCTGTGTCTTTCACGGCGGATTCACCGGCAACCGGCTTCACCGTGACGATCGTCACCACAAGCCCGATCACGCAAAGGATCGTGCAGACGAAAAACGCCACGTTGTTCCCGAGCATCGTCGCCTCTATCGTGCCCATATCCGGCGTGGCGGCGTTGGTCACTGCAGTCGAAAGCGAAACGATGAGCGCCGTGCCGAGTGAGCCGGCAACCATGCGCAGCGTGTTGTTCACCGAGGTGCCATGGTTGATCACCTTGTTGTCGAGGGCGTTCATGCCCCATGTGGTGATCGGCATGTTCACCAGCGTCATCGCGAACATGCGAACCACATAGAGGCAGGTAACGTAGATGATTGAGGTCGTCGTTGTGAGAATCGAGAATCCGAATGTCGTGATGGTCATGAGAGTCATGCCGATAAGGCCGAGGGCGCGCGGCCCATGCTTGTCGAACAGTTTGCCGGCGATCGGATTCATCGCGCCCATCACGATGGCGCCGGGCATAAGCACAAGGCCCGAGACCGTTGCCGGATAACCGCAAAGCGTTTGGATGTAAATCGGCATGAGGATGCCGGTCACGAGAAGCGCCGCTTGGCAAAGCATGCCGATGATCGTCGCCACGAGGAATTTGCGGTTCTTAAGAACATCCACCCGCAGCATCGGATGGTCGATGCGCAATTGGCGACGGAAGAAGAAAATCAAGCACACGAAACCAACGGCCGCAATCGCCATATCGAGCGGCTGGAAACCTACCGACCCGATGACGCTAAACCCATAGAGCAGCCCACCGAAACCGACAGTCGAAAGGACGAGAGAGAGCTTGTCGAGTATGACGTCCTTGCTGTCCTCGGGCTTGGTGCCCGAAAGCACGGCGATGCCCGCGACCATAATGGCAATCGACAATCCGGCGATAATGAAGAACATCAGGTGCCATCCGGCCATATCGATCATAATGCCCGAAACCGTTGGGCCAAAAGCCGGAGCAAACGCATTCACCAATCCGAAGATACCAAGGGCCATACCACGCTTCTCAATAGGAAACGTGATCATCAAAACCGTCATCACCATCGGCATGATGATGCCGGCGCCGGCAGCCTGTACGAGACGCCCGCTCAAAAGCACGCCGAAATCGGGACCCCAACCGCACAAAAGCGTTCCTGCAGAGAAAAGCCCCATGGAAACAAGGAAGAGCGCCCTCACCGAAAACCGGTCTTGCAAGTAGGCCGTGATGGGGATCATGATCGCGTTAACCAGCGTGAAGCCTGTCGTGAGCCATTGGATGAGCGTTGCATCCACATGAAGCTCGGTCATCATGGAAGGCAGAGCAGGCGTGACAATCGTCTGATTGAGCCATGTGATAAAAGAACCCGTCACCAGAACAACGAGCATAAACCATTGTTTACGAGTTAACCCCACTCGTCCGTCACCCTCTTCTTTTCGTTGCGAATACCCTATTGTGTCACTTAGAATAACGAAGGGCAAGCGCGTTTGGCGGAGAACGAGCACGCACGACTGCATGCGACAATCGGCTGAATCAACCAGATACTGCCGTTTCCGCCGCTCAATAAGCTGCCCCAAAACAAGAGGTAAAGGAAGGTGTTTTCAGCCATCATGGCTATTGTGTTAAGCCTTGTGCTCGTTGTGTTCTTTCTTTTGATGAACGCGTTTTTTGTCATTGCGGAATTTGCTCTCGTGCGCGTGAGAAAATCTCAGCTCGAATTAGCCATCGAAGAAGGAAAACGCGGAGCGCTGGCGGCACATCGCATCGCAGAAAACATCAACGCCTATCTTTCCGCCTGCCAGCTTGGCATCACCCTTGCGTCGTTGGCCCTCGGCTGGCTTGGTGAGCCGGCTATTTCCTCGCTCATTCATCCGGTTCTCGATGTTTTCGGGCTGCCCGACGCGGCCGTTTCGGCAATTGCTATCGCCATCGGCTATATCATCATGACCGCCCTGCACGTCGTCATTGGCGAGCTCATCCCCAAATCGCTCGCCATCTTCTCCACCGAGCGATACGCTTTGGCCACCGCGACGGCGCTCCAATGGTTCTATCGGATCACCTACCCCATCATGTGGCTCTTCAACACGGTTACCAATGGCGTCGTAAAGCTCCTCGGCCACGATCCGGCCAACGAGCACGAGGTCTATACCGACGAGGAGATCAAGATCCTCATCGACGAGAGCACGGAGAACGGCCTCATTGATCCCGAACAAAACGAATTCGTTGACAACATCTTCGATCTCGGCGACAAAGACGCCGAGGCAATCATGACGCCACGCACCGACCTTGTTTGCCTCGACCTCGAAGACAGCCTTGAGGAAACACTCGACACGATCCGCCAATACAAATACACGCGCTATCCGGTCTGCAATGGCTCGAAAGACCATATTGTCGGCTTCATTCATATGAAGGATCTCTATGGCCAGAAGACCGATCTGCCGCTTTCCGAATGGCACATCCGCGAGCTTCCCGCCGTGCCGGAAACAATTCCGATCGCACGCCTTCTGCAAACCATGCAGGAACGTCGCACCGAGATGACAGTCGTCGTCGATGAACATGGCGGCACCGCAGGCATCGTGACATTAAGCGACATCATGGCGCAGATCGTCGGGCACATCGACGATGAGTATCGCCACGGGATCGGCGATGACGTGGTGACGCTTACTGATGGCGTTTACGAGTTGGATGGTTCGCTTCCCATGAACGAACTTGAGGAACTTCTTGGTTTCACCCCGCAGGAAGCCAATGAATGCGAAACCGCCGGCGGCCTTTTGCTCATCCTCTTCGATCGTATTCCCCAAGAGGGCGACAAAACGTCGCTCGACAAGGGCAACACACACGTGGATTTCACCGTCACCTCGATGGATCGCCTCCGCATCGACAAAATCGCCATGCGCATCGAGCACTCAGAAGAAGCCGACGATCACGATTGACACAGGCTGTCGTTTCATCGGCATTTACAAGCAGCGCGAGCAGCAGCAGAGCTGCAGCGCGAGCAGCAGCAGAGCCGCAGAGCCGCAGAGTCGATTTCCTTGCTTTTGTAAGCCCGCTAGCCCGCTGCCTGCTCGATGCCTCTCGCGTAGCAACCAAGCGCCTGTATGGCTTTCTCGAGGCTTTCCCGAGAAAGTACATGGAGCTGCGTTTCAGCGCTTTGGGCTTTTTCGTCGTTTGCCTTCCGCATCGCCTGCCCGACGGCAACAAACACCTTTTTTATCAGGGGCGCCACCTGAACGGCTTGCCGAGCAGGATCTCCACAAAGAACATATTGGTAGAGCACCTCGAACAAACCGCCGACATTTTGCACAACATTCTCAAAAGCTTTCGGACTGATTTCCCCTTTCAAAAATCCTCGCCGGATAAACCACGAAACGCTAAGGGGCAAAATCTCGTCCGTGAGACTTCGCGATTCCAAAATATCGCGCATGAAAACCCGATAACCGGAACGATCGACGAAAAAGCTCAGCAGCGCTTGGCAGGGCTCATACCACGAAATCAAGGAAGACGATTGCTGAGCTGATTGCTGAGCTGATTGCCGAGCTGATTGCCGCGCTGATTGCCGCGCTGATTGCTGAGCCTCTGATAGTCGCGGCGCTGATTGCCGCGCCGATTGCTGAGCCTCTGATCGTCGCGGCGCTGATTGCTGCGCCGCTGCCTCTTGCTGCACCGCATCCTCTCCAATGCCGAAGAGGCGGGCACCTTCATCGGTAAGCTGCTGAACGAGATCTACCGCCAACAGTTCCTTGCGGGGAAAATGATGCTGCACGAGCCCTTTTGAAGCACCGCATGCATTCGCTATCGCCGTATACGAAACTTCGTTAAAGCCCTGCTCGCGAAGCAGACGATAGGCAGTGCTTTTCATGCTGCGAACAAGAACGATATTAACTGGTCTTGCCATGAGGAGTCTTCCTCTATTTTCTCCCGAAACCAATCACAACCGCAAAAACTCTCCGAGCGTTGTTCCGTTAGAATTATATTACGTGCATTTTAATGTGTTTGCACTTAATTTTAGAGGGATTTCCTTGCACATCATCTTTCGACCATAAGATGATGAAAACACCGTCGCACTCCACAGCAAAACAACCGCAATTTGGCGGATTTCAAGAACCTGCTTCTGTGCAACGCAGGGCGCTAACGCCCAATAAAACAAACTACTCCGTCTTCGCCTCCGGAAGGCCAACGGCGGCATATTCGTATTTCTCTGTTCCTGCAGCGGTATTTATTTCGAAGGGAATGCGGCCTTCTCGCACCGATTGCTTGATAAAGATGTTAACTGCTGTGGTAAAGCTCATGCCCATGTCTGAGAAAAGCGCATCGGCCTGTTTTTTCAGGTCGCGATCAACGCGTATGGTGACATTGACGTTTGAACTTTTAGTCGGCATGGTTATTCTCCTCGTCGGTTACAGTACGCATAATGCAATCATTGTATCCGACCATTTATCACCGCGTAAGCAGCATCGAAAAAATAGTCTACACTTCAAAAAGTTTGCTTATTTCCGCTGATAAATAGCGCTTTTTCGAATAACCACACACAATCGGCAACATGGGATCACCCATTGTCGCAAGCGCCGGCCTCTCCATCCGCCTTCTGCTGTGCAGCACGAGCGGCAAGCTGACGCAAAGCAATGCCGGCAGCCGTGTCGATGAAGCTTCTTCCCGCCTCTACAACGGCGGCAACATCCTTCTCATCCTTAACCGCCGCACCATCAAGGTACTGAGCGACCGTTGCCAGCCCTCCCGAAAGCACATCGGCCATCGAGCTTTGCCCTGTATTCGCGATCACCTGGAAAAGCGATTCGGTGAGCGCCTCCCGTTTCTCATCGTCGTACTGAGTGATCCAAGCTCGAAGCGTTTGGGCAAGAAGCATCGTCTTGTCTGAAAGCGATCCCGCGTCCACGAAGTCCGTGTTCTCCTCGTTGACTTCCCATGTGTAAACGGAGTGCGTGCCAAAGCCCTGCCCCACGCTTGGCACAACATGCATCGGCACGGGAGAGAACAGCAGAATTCCCACGAGCGATTCCGTAGGAGCTATCTTGTATATGCGATCGATAATCGGCGCATATTCTTCCTCGGTGATGAAGCCTTCTTTGAAGCCGGGGCCATCGAGGTTATATACCTGAACAATGCGCTTCTGCAACTCGGGTGCTACTTTCGTCGCCACATACTCCGCAAGGTTTCCGCCCTTTGAATGCCCGATGACATAGATCTTTTCGGGAAGACGATCAGCCACCGCCTTGAAATAATGAAGCGCGTGGAACTGCGCAGGCACCGGCGCCTTGAAGCCCATATTGAAATCCTCTTTCCAGCCGGTGTAGGTGCCGTCGGTCCCACGGTAGTCGATGATGCCGAACTGGTCTTTATAGGTAAGCGTGACCGCCGCAAATTGCGCCTCGTTCTTCGTGTCGAGCAGGCTGATGTAGTTGGCGAGTTTCAAATCGCGAAAACGCGGGCTTGCGGCCAAGGCAACGAGGTCGCGCTCGCGCACGGAAAAGCCCTCGCCGCCGAACATGGTTTCAAAATTCTCCGCACGCAGCAAGTCGACGAAATGCACGTATTCTCCCGCCGGCTCCTCCGGATCCTCAATGAGGCTCTGCTCATCGCAAAACGACGCACGGCTTTTTATCGCGGGAACGACCGCCCCTGAGTTCATCATGGCAAATTGGGAAATCGCCGCAGCGTCCACCGGCCCAAGCGGCATCTCCTCAAATGTGGCGAACTGGTGATCCAGGTAATCGAATAAAAATCCCATTGTCTTTCCTTTCGGTTTCTGTTCTCGTGAGAAGGCGTGGTCCCTGCCTTCTTCGAACTCCCCCTCATCCTCGTCGAGCCGGCTTTTGGTTCCTGCTCAACGCCTTGTTTAAAGCCCTAACCCCTTTGCCACGTTCGCAATGAAATCCTGCACATTCGTCACAATGCCACGCGACGCCAAGGAACCGCGGTCGATCAGCTTGTTTACCGCGAATTCCGCGATGTCGACGCAGTAGAAATACACCTCGCGCAAGCTGCCGTCGCTTTGCACGCGGAAGAGCGGCGTCATGTTACCCGTTGCGATGGTGTGCAGCATTGTCGCCATACAGATCACCGTCGTCGCACGGCGGATGTGGCTGCGCATCGCATCCTGCGCCTCATAGGCGTTCGCATAGACGCCCGGCAAGGGGCCGTCGTCGCGGATCGATCCTGCCAACACATAGGGCACCTTGTTCTTCACGATGGCGTGCATGATGCCGTTGTCGATATGCTGCTGTTCGATGAACGCCTCGATCGAGCCGGCAGCACGCGCGGCATTGATCGTGTCGAGATGGTTGTAATGGCCGTTCGGATGGTTCTTCTGCGTTTCGATGTCCTGCCCGAGCGCGGTGCCCAGATAGGCGCCTTCCAAATCGTGCGTGGCAAGCGCGTTGCCGGCGAAGAGCGCATCAACATACCCTGCGTCGATGATCTTCGCGAACGCATTGCGCGAAAAGCCGTTGAACGAGAACGCCGGCCCCATCACCCATACGACGTAACCGTGATCGCGCTCGTATTCAAGCAGCTCGTAAAGCTCATCGTAATCGCGGGAAAACGCTGTCTCGCGGCTTCTCCCTAGGCGGAAGGCGAAATTGTCGGAGTGACGTCCGGCATCCTCTTCGTCGGGCACATCGCCGGCAAGGGGATTTTGAAATCCTGTCGTATGAACGAAGATCCCCTCCTCGCCACGCTCCTTCCTTCCGCACACGATGGCGTCGCCCGCTTTGATATGGCGAAACTCCCGCACGTAGATCGCACCGTCCTCGTAGACGGCAACGCAGTCCATGCGGCTGTCGGGGGCAAGCTGCCATCTCCCGTCGATTTTGAAGTATTCGGGATAGATGCTCATGGCGTGATAGCCGAAAGGAGCCACCCCGTCAAGCGGCGCTGGCTGAAGCTGCACGTCAGGCGCCTCCTTCAAGGCAGGACTCGAGAAATCCGGCGGGGTGTAAGGCGTCAGCGAAAAACTCATCGTGTCTCCTCTCGAGCCAGTCCGTCAATACTTCATGCGAACGCGTTCGACAAAACAGCAAATCTCGTTCATCGAAAGGTTCGTCCCATCGTCGAGAACCGCCGTGCCGGAAAGCTTTCCGAACACCTGATGCTGATCGGTACAGGCAAAGCCCACGTCGATCTTTCCCACGCGGTCGATGATCGGTATGAAATCTCCTTCGAAGCGCCCGTCTGACGAGGTGAATCGCCACGGAGCCTCGAAATCGCGCGGGTTGCGCATGATGAACTCCACATCATCGATTTTATGTGCACGTCCGTCATAGAAGATGACGTTTTCGCTCGCCGCTTCGGTGTTCGCAAACCCGTATCCAAGATTGAACCCGAAGGGGTGCCCTTCTATGTCGGCGTTTCCCGATGACCAAAACCACGTGTTGTCGTAGGTCCATACGCCACGCCCCCAATCGAGCGTCGCGAAGTCGCTTTGCGGATTGAACGTATAGCGCTCGCGACCCAGGGTGACGAAGCCGCCCGCCCTCATGCAGTTGATCTTCTGGTTGTAATAGAAATGCGCAGGTTCATCCCATGGCGTCGCAACGACAACGCTTTCCTGCGGCGGTTCGGAAAGCACGATGCTGCAAAAGAGATGCTTTCCCTTATAAAAGTGTGGAAAATCGCACACAAGGTAGCGCTTGTCGCCGCGTTTCTCATAATCGAGAAAGAGGCGCGGGCTCTTAAAGCTCACATGATGATCGCCATCGTCGGGAGGAAGGCCCATCGTCCCACGTGGCAGTGGATTCACGACGAAATTCGTCGCCACCCACGGGTGCTTGCTCAGGTCGAAGAAGGAAACGGACTGCAAGCCCATGTAGCCGATGTCGGAAAGCGTCAGAGAGATCGCAAAGCCCTGCCCGACCACCATATAGTAGTCCCATTCCTTAATGCGGAAAAACGGCGCCTTGATGGCCGTGCGGTCATAGCGCCATACTTGACGTGGCGCCCAGCCGGCTTCGGCGATGTTGCCCTTCGCGTCAAGCAGCGGCTGCGACGAGATAACCTCGTGGTTGCGCGTGCTGACCGCCATCCTGCTATTCCTTTCCCGTCCAGCAATATGTGCAGATGAGATTGCGATCGATGCCAATGGCCTCAAGCATGCCATCGAGCGATTGATAGCTCAGACTGTCGAAACGCAACTGATCGCAGATGGTCTTCAGCAGGCAACCGCCGCGCTCGGTCGTCGCGTCAGCGTATTCATCAAGGTGCCTGGCGCCCTCTTCGCCCTCCAACTCATCCACCACGCGGCGTGCGATAAGATCCATGTCGGATTTGCCGCGCGAAAAACTCAGATACTTGCAGCTGAACATGATAGGCGGGCAGGCCGAGCGCATGTGCACTTCCTTCGCGCCGCTCGCATAGAGAAAATCCACCGTCTCGCGCAGTTGCGTTCCACGTACGATCGAATCGTCAACGAACAGAAGCTTCTTGCCATCGATCAGCTCGGGCACGGGGATGAGCTTCATCTTCGCCACACGATTGCGCATCGATTGATCGGTTGGCATGAAGGAGCGCGGCCATGTGGGGGTGTATTTGATGAACGGGCGCCCGAACGGCATTCCCGAGCGCATCGAGAAGCCGATGCCATGCGGAACGCCCGAATCGGGCACGCCGGCAACATAATCCACTTCAGGCAGAATATGGCGTGCGATTTCGGTCTCCGCCATGATGGCGCCGTTTTTATAGCGCATGACCTCGACGTTTATGCCCTCGTAATTGGAGTTGGGATAGCCGTAATACACCCAGAGGAAGGCGCAGATGCGCATCTCGTCGCGCGCCGGTGAAAGCACCTCGATCCCCTCGGGCGTCACGTTCACAATTTCGCCCGAGCCCAGCTCGTAGTCGTCGATATAGCCGAGCTTATGATAGGCAAACGATTCGAAGGCCACACAGTAGCCGTCGTCGTTTTTTCCAATAAGCACCGGCAGCCTGCCCATACGGTCGCGTGCCGCAATGATGCTGCCGTCGCTTTTCATGATCAAAAGGGTAAGCGACCCCTTGATCGTCTCTTGGGCGAAACGAATGCCATCTTCCAGCGAGTTCTTCTGGTTGATAAGTCCCGCCACGAGCTCGGTCGTGTTCACCGCGCCCGAGCCCATCGCCATGAACTGCTTGCCGCCCTCGGTGAAGTATTCCTCAACAAGCTCGTTGGCGTTGTTGATGGCGCTCACGGTCGTGATGGCGAAAACGCCGAGGTGCGACCTTACAAGCAAAGGCTGCGGATCGGTATCGCTGATGCAGCCGAAGCCACAGGTTCCATGGAAGCCATTGAGGTCGGCTTCGAAACGTGTGCGGAACGGCGTGTTCTCAATGGAATGGATCTCGCGGGAAAAGCTCCCGTTGTCGCAAAACGCCATCCCGCCGAATTTCGTGCCGAGATGGGAATGGTAATCCGTGCCGAAAAAGACATCTACCACAACATCGCGCTTTGACGTAGCTCCGAAAAAGCCTCCCATTGCTTGCATTCCCCTTTCGTTCGTCGTTGCACCCTCACAAGGAGAAACCCTCTCTCTTTCTCTGGAAGAAGTATAGAGCCCCGAGCCGATACTATGGCGATAAAATACTCGCATTTTCAATAGCGAAATACGATAATGAGACCGCATAGATTCTCGGCTGAGGAAAGTTTCATTGCACGATGATTTTCAACACATGATGCGCATCGATCTATCACGGGAAGTGATCATGTGAAATCGTCCCACTGGCACGATGACGACCGTTACGTCCACCAATCCGATATCCATCAGCTGAGCAATATCCTTTCGCCGCAAGGCCCGCATCCGGTCACCGTCCATCACGCGCAGCTTTCGGACGACAGCGAATTCCTCAATGAGCGGCCTCGGATGAAATCGTCCTATATTCCGGCGCTGGATGGTCTTCGCGCGTTTGCCGTCATCGCCGTTGTGGTCTATCACTTGAAAACGGTCTGGGCGCCCTGCGGACTGCTCGGCGTAACGATATTCTTCGTGCTTTCGGGCTATCTGATCACGGGCCTCATCATCGATGAATGGAACGCCACCTCGCATCTGAGCCTGAAGAACTTCTGGCTCAGGCGCGTTCGCCGTCTGGTGCCGGCGATCATCTTCCTGCTCTTATGCCTCATCGTCCTGTGCGCGATATTCTCGCCCGTCATGTTGACCAAACTCAAGCAAGATCTGCTCTCGTGCCTGTTCTTCTATAACAACTGGTGGCAGATCTTCCACGACGTCAGCTATTTCGAAAACCTCGGATCGCCTTCGCCCGTCACGCATTTTTGGTCGCTTTCGATTGAGGAGCAGTTCTATATCGTTTGGCCCGTTCTTCTTCTGCTGCTCTTCAAGATAAAGACGAACAAGAAGCTCATCTGCGCCCTGATCGTCGTGCTTGCCTTGCTCTCCGCCGCCGACATGGCGCTTCTGTATGTTCCCGGCGACGATCCGTCCCGTGTTTACTATGGCACCGACACCCGTGCGTTCTCGCTCCTGATCGGCGCATTCCTCGCCTTCGTCCTTCCTGCGGCCCGCGTGCGCTCGGAGGCGTTCCCGAAATCGGCCCGCGTCGTTGCCGAGGTGGCGGCTTTCATCGCTTTGGGCATCATCGCCGCCATGATCTTCACCGTAAGCGCTTACGAGCCGTTCCTCTATCGCGGCGGTTACTTCGGCCTTTCGCTCCTCACGGCGATAATCATCATCGCCCTCGTGAACAGCAGGGGAATCCTCGCGAAAATCTTCGCCCTCGCCCCGCTCGTTTGGATCGGCGAGCGCTCGTACGGCCTCTACCTATGGCACTATCCCCTCTTGCTGCTCATGAACCCGCCGACCGACTTTGCCGAAAAGCCCTGGTGGGTGTATGTCCTTCAGGTGGCTGTCATCCTCGCCGTCACGGAATTCTCGTACCACTTCGTCGAGAATCCGATCCGCAAAGGCGCCATCCGCAAAACGCTTGCCTCTATCAGCTCGCATAGGGCAACGGTCGGCATGCTGCTCGAACGCCATCAGCGGTATTTCGGAAGCGCGGCCTGCCTCTTTGCTGCCGCAATCATCGCCGCGATTGTCGTGCCCCCGACAAGCGCCGTGCAAAATGGCGCAAACTACAACGAGAACGACATCATCGATCCATCGCAGGCACTTGCACAGCAAGCGAATGACCAGCCGTACGAGGGACAGCAAGCAGACCAGACCGGGAACGCGAACAGCGAAGCGCCCAACGCGAACGAAGACGCCGGAAATGCCGAAAACGGCAATTTCGTCCCGTCTCCCCTTGTCTCCGAATCTGCTAGGGCATATCTGGCGAGCTTGCCGGCCGAGCCAAAGGATTGGCGCATTCTTTTGATCGGTGATTCCGTTACACGCGAGGCGAAGGAGGAATTCCTCTCTCATTTCACCCAAAGCTTCGAAGATTCCGTTTCCAACCGTAACATCATCGAGGGAACCGATGCCCTCAGAACATGGATAGACGAAGGCTGGGAGGGCGATGTCGTCGTCATTTCCCTTGGCGCCAACGTTGTCACCACCGATGAGGACTATCTTCAGCAATACAACGCCCTGCTTGCCGAGGTTCCCGAGAACATTCCGATTTTCGTCATGAACATCCGCACTCCCGGGATCAGCAACTACAACAACAACCGCCTTATCGAGCAGATCGCGTCTGATCGGGACGACGTCTTCTTAGTGGATTGGTACAACCTGACCGCCGACCACAGCGATTGGTTTGAAAGCGACGGCACGCACTTGAATCAAACGGGAACCCAAGGGTTCGTGAGCCTTCTTGAAGAGGTGTTGAGAAGCTATCGCGCCGAAGCTGCCGCCCTCGCGTAATCCGCGCTATTTTGACCACGGGATATTCGACCATGGAAAGCGGCGCTTGGTTTTCGCCTTCACGTTGCGCTTCGATTTGTAATGAGGATTGTGCTTGAGAAACACATGGTTGCACCAACGGGTGATACCGAGCGCCACGAGGGTGACGATCAAACAGCTCACGGAAAGATCGAGCACGGCCATGTTGCCTTCCGCCCACGCATACAGCGTCACGATGCCGAAGAAGATGGAGATCGCGATGGTGATCCACGTGAAGACCTTGATGAGGATCTCCTTGGCGCGCGAGGGTGACGATTTCCATTGCACGACGAAATAGATCACGATCGCGAGGATCGCGAGAACGATGATCATCGGCACCATGCGGCCAAGCCGTGCGAGCAAACCCATTGTCTATCACCTTGCTGATGTCGTCTGGGAACCTTGCATGGAGGAGGAAGCGCCCGAAACATGCGGATCCGAAGCATGTGGGTCCGAAGCATGTGGGTCCGAAGCATGCGGACCCGAGGCGTTCGCCTCCGAGGCGTGCGGTACGTGCGGGAACTTCTTTTTCTCCTGGGGCATCACCGCCGCATGTAGCGAGCTGAATGTTGTTGCCCGTGCCCAGTATCCTCGCTTGTTCGCCTCGGCGACCGCGTTCATCGCCGCCGTGAAATCCGTCGTCTTCGCAAACGTCGTCGAACCGCTTCCGGAAAGGAGCACCTCCTGAACTCCCGGGCACGAGGCAAGCCATGAGGCAATATCTTTGAGTTCGGGGAGCAGCGCCTCGGCTGCAGGCACCAGATTGTTAGCGAGATGAACCTCATCCGCTTTCGTGGCCCACGTCGCCTGCTCGATGGCCTCATCATCGACCTTTTCGCCTTGTTCGTCGAAGCGTGCGTAGGCGTCTTTGGTCGACACGCCCATCGGAGGGGTCACCAATACGACGGGCGCGCGGCTCGATTCAAGCTCATGGACGAAATGCTCACCGCGCCCATCGAAGAGCGCGCAGCCCCCATGAAGGAAAAATGCAACGTCGCTTCCAAGCGAGATGGCCACATCGTGAGTTTTCTGACCGAGAGGATCAAACCCCCAGGTAGTAGCGGCGCAAGCGAGCGCTGCCGCCGCATTGGACGAGCCTCCACCCAAGCCCGCCTCATAGGGAATCGCCTTTTCCAAGCGAAGAAAAATTCGTTCTCTGTTTTCATAGGAGACCGCGTGTGCCAATGCGTCGATGGCTTCCACGATGAGGTTTTCCCGCAGCGGGATCTCGCGGGGAACAATGCCTCCGAGCTCGGCAACATCAAGCGTGACGAGGAGGTTTTCCCGCGGCCCCACAAACACCGCTTGAGGATTTCCCTGCGCCGCCTCGAAGGCTTCTTCCGAAAGCGGTACCGCGGCAAAATAAAGCACATCGTGCAGGGCCAACGCATGCATAATCGTGGTCACATCGTGGAACCCATCCGTACGCTTATCTCCTACAGCGAGGAAAAGGTTTACCTTCGCGGGGGATACGGCCTTCAAAACATCGGGGCCCCATGCGTCTTCTTGGTTCCACTGCGCATGGCGAGCCGCCGATATCATGTCGGTATTGCTCGTATGCAGCGTCATCGCTTCCTCTTATTCTCGAAAAACCTGTGCAGTATCTCAGCGCACTCTCCCTCTAGAATACCATCGGTTACCTCGAAACGATGATTCAGTCGCGAATCTGTATGAATCGCGTAGAGTGAGCCGAGCGCTCCGGCCTTCGGATCGTGCGCCCCATACACGCAGCGGCGGATGCGTGCCTGATACATGAGCCCTGCACACATGAGGCACGGCTCAAGCGTCACATACACCGTGCAATCCGACAGGCGCCAGCGATCGAGCTTTCTCGACGCCTCCTGAATTGCCAGAAACTCGGCATGTGCCGAGGGATCGCGAAGAGTTTCCCGCAGGTTGTGAGCCCGTGCGATGATGGTGGGTTTTGCGAGAGAGCGCCGTGTCGCAGGGTCGATGGGCTCGTAAACGACAACTGCGCCTATCGGCACCTCGCCCTTTTCACCGGCAAAGCGTGCTTCTTCAAGTGCAAGCCGTATGCAATCTTCATCCGTCATGGGGCTATTATATGGTATCTTTACGAAGCACCTTTCTGACAGCACGTTTGTCAGACGAATGAAAAGCGGAGGAATGGCCGAGTGGTCGAAGGCGGCAGTCTTGAAAACTG
>CANQTB010000002.1 GCA_947626665.1 uncultured Eggerthellaceae bacterium | reverse complement strand
CATAAAACCGCTTATGCTTCTTCGCAGAGAAGGGCCTCTCAGCATGCAAAAAAGAGGCCGGTACAGAACCAAGCGATCTATAGGGGCGCTGCACGGGAAAACACCTTCGCCAACCTTATAAAGCGCATTATGAGGACTATCGGAACGCTCCTTGCGGCCTTGGGGTCGCTTCTTCTGCAGGCCTTGAGGGCGATCGGCAGGGCGTTTGTTGCGCTCATGCGAA
Source organism: uncultured Eggerthellaceae bacterium (assembly GCA_947626665.1). GTDB lineage: Bacteria > Actinomycetota > Coriobacteriia > Coriobacteriales > Eggerthellaceae > CANQRF01. The sequence continues at coordinate 33,786 of CANQTB010000002.1, read as the reverse complement.
AAAGCCGCATCGCCGCTGTTGTCGTTGTTGCAATTTGCGTCGCTTTCGTTGGCTTTCTCGTCGATATGGGAATCAATGGCGACAAGATATACGCGGGCGTGAAGATCGGCGACATCGATGTTTCCGGCATGACTACCGAAGAGGCGGCGAATGCCTTGGTAGGTCGTTATGCGCCAACGATCTCATCGGCTGAACTGACGATATATGCAAACGATGAGGCGGCGAATTCCGCAAGTGCCCTCGAGGATCAAGAGCACCTTGATGCGGCTGCCGAGCAGCTTTCCGTTGAGAAAATGCGGGAAAACAAGCTGCTTTGGTTGGCCAATGCCCAAACGCTTTCCGCAACACTTCCCGATGAGGAACTTGCCGAACGGGCCTTTGAGGTGGGTAGGCAGGAAGGTGGTTTTCTCGGGAGAATTCAAGCGGCGCTGAGCGGTGTGCAGATTCCCCTCTCGCTGAGGTATGGCGAAGGTTTTACCGACCTTGAAAACGACATCAACGCCACAATCGGAAGCCCCCGCATCGATTTCGGCGTCGAGATTGTTGAAGGAATCGCCTCGGTGACGGAAGGGCATGGAGGCAGTCTGGTGTATCCTGCGGAATTTCTCGAGAAAATTACAAGAGGGCTTCTGAGTGAAAATCCCGATGAGCATCATTTCGTCGCACATGCAGAAGATGCGCCGGTTCGCATCGATGAGATGCAAGCTCAGGCGACCTGCGACATCATCAATGAGAGCATCGCCCAGGGCGTTTCTTTCTCATACGAGAATTCCCCATGGACGGCAAATGCCGCGGAGGTGGGCGATTGGGTGAAAACAGAAATCGAGGCGATCGGGGAAGACGGAGAGCTTGAGGCGGTCTCTCTGGGCACCATGGGAAGTATAGGGAGCAGAGGCAACGAGTCTTCGGAAGGCAACGAGCCAACGTCGTTTGTCCTCATGCCGTCGATCGATGCACAGAAGGCAAAACCGGCGCTGCTTGCGCACGTCAACGATGCTGCCGCCGAGGGAAATATCAGTGTAAGCTTCGAGGTGAACGGCGACGACATCACGGTTATCCCGTCAGGCGATGTGCGCACGGTGCTTTCAACGCAGGCGATTAAAGATCTCGACAATGGATTATTCGCGGATGCGAAGGATGCGCTCATTCGCTTCAATGAGAGCAAGACCCTGGATTATGCGAACAGGGCGAACCCTTTGAGCATCGCGGTTCCCGAAGGCAACCTTGATGGCCCGGTTTCGTTTGACGAGGCGATCGATCTGGGGATTATCTCGAATTTCTCGAGCTATACCACCGAATATGCCAATACCGAATATACGCAGAATCGCCTTGCCAATATTCACCTTGCCGCCGATTTGCTGAACAATTCGGTGGCGAAGGCCGATGGTGGAAGATGGTCGTTCAACGATGTGGTCGGCGAATGTAGCGCCGACAAGGGTTTTCTTGGAGCAGGCGCCATCGTGGGTGACGAATACGAAGACGCCATTGGCGGAGGTATCTGCCAAGTGGCGACGACGGTTTTCAATGCCGTCTATGAGGCGGGGCTTCCCGTTCCTGTGCGCTATAACCATACGCTCTATGTGGCAAGCTATCCGGCCGGACGCGACGCCGCGATCGCTTATCCCGATCTCGATCTGGAGTGGGTGAACGACACGTCCTCCGATATTTTGGTGAAAGCGAGCTATACCGACACCACGCTGACGATAAGCCTTTACGGCGTGGCGCCAGGGCGTATTGTCGAAACGATTGAGGGCGATTGGACGGAAGGAGAGAAGTACAAGACACGCATCGAACGGGATGACAGCCTCGCTCCTGGTTCAGAATATGTGAAAACCTACGGCACCGACGGAAAAAGCTTCGTCGTATACCGCAATGTTTACGATCGCAACTCACAATTGATTTCCGAAGATGTATTTTATTCTACCTATACGCCGATAACTGAAGTGATTGTGAAAGGACCTGATGCGCCGGCGACAAACCCGGATTCGGCTCAAAACGTAAGCGATGAGCCGAGCGATCCACCCACCTCGAACGATGAGGGCGAGGGAGCTGCTGATGCGGAAGGGGCCGACACAGGTACATGACGGAAGCGGCATGATGGCAGCTTTTGCTGAGAGATTGTGGACGAGGAGCGAAAAGAGCGAAAACAGAGGAAGCGTGTATCGAATTGGACGAAAGCTCGGAAGAGCTTGCAGAGAGGAAGCGGAGGAGCAAACGTGTATTATCAACCGGAAATCGAAACGATGCCCCGCGAGCAACTGCGGGAATTGCAGCTAGAGCGCATGAAATGGTCGGTGCGCCATGCTTACGACAACATTGCCTTCGTAAAGAAGATCTGCAACGAAGCCGGCGTTGGCCCAGACGATCTGACGTCGCTTGAGGATATCGTCAAATTCCCCTTCATGGTGAAGCAGGATATGCGTGACGCCTATCCGTTTGGGCTGTTTGCCGTGCCGATGCACGACGTCAAGCGCATCCATGCCTCCTCGGGCACCACCGGACAAGCGACGACGACAGGCCACACGACAAACGACCTCACCTATTGGGGCGATTGCTTCGCACGCGGCATCTATATGGTAGGCGGATCGCAGGACTCCACGATTCAAGTTTCCTACGGTTACGGTCTGTTCACCGGTGGCCTCGGCGCCCATGCGGGCGGAGAGGCGGTTGGCTGTGCCGTCATCCCCACCTCCTCGGGAAATACGAAGCGACAAGTGCAGATCATGAAGGATTTCGGCACCGACATTCTCGCATGCACCCCTTCATACGCTCTCTATATCGCCGATACGGCAATCGAGCTCGGCTATGATCCCGCGAAGGAATTCAAGATCTCGGGAGTTATCCTTGGCGCTGAGCCGGCATCGGAGAACATGCGTCAAGAAATTCGCGATAAGCTCGGCGTCCAATACTGCGACGTATACGGACTTTCCGAGGTTATGGGGCCAGGCGTTGCCATGGAATGCGAAGTGGCGAACGGTCTGCATTTTGCGGAAGATCATTTCTACCCCGAAATCGTGAATCCCGATACCCTTGAGCCGGTGCCCGACGGTGAATATGGTGAACTCGTCATCACCACACTCACTCGCGAAGCGTGCCCGCTTGTTCGCTATCGCACGCGCGACGTGACGCGCATAATCAGCGAGCCTTGCCCATGCGGACGAACGCATCGCAAGATCGATCGCATTGTCGGCCGTACCGACGACATGATGATCATTCGCGGCGTGAACGTGTTCCCCAGTCAGATCGAGCAGGTTATCACGGCATTTCCCGAGATCGCGACCCATTACCAGATCGTTCTCACCCGTGAGGCCCAGCTCGATAAGATCGCGCTCAATGTGGAGACCGAACCCGATTTCCCGATTGACGAGGTGCGCAAGATCGAGGATCTCAAACGCAGGCTCGGTGCTGAATTGAAGAGCAATTTGCAGGTGCAGGTGGAAATCAACCTCGTGGAACCGAAGACGATCGAGCGCTCTGAAGGTAAAGCAAAGCGCATTCTCGATCTACGATAGGGGACATCATGATCGATCAACTCAGCGTGTTTCTTCCGAATAAAAAAGGGACGCTTTCTACGGTGGCCGGTGCGCTCTCCGATGCCGGCATCAATATGCACGTTCTTGTGATCGCGGATACTGCCGAGTATGGCATTGTTCGCATCGTGTGCGACACGCCACATGCGGCAGCCCGAGCGCTCAGCGATGCGGGTCTTCGTGCGACGACGACTCCGGTGTATGCAGTCCGCGTGCCGAATACGCCGGGCGGGCTGACCCAGCTTCTTGCCTATTGCGAAGAAAAGGGACTGAACATCGAATACGGCTATTGCTTCCTGCTCGGGGAAGAAGGGGCAATCGATGTGTTGAAGATCGATGCCTCAGCAGAGGATGTGCTGGAGGCAGGCGGTTTCGAGATGGTTGAGCCGGAGGAAATCTACCGTGTCGACGAGGCCTAAACGGCTCATTCATAAGAACATTTCAATGAATATTCGGCGCTTGTCGTCGGCGAATGCCAACCATGAAGGCAAGCGGCTTGGCGCGATTGTCCGCCTGCTGCGATCATCGTGCATGCTGCTTGCCTTGGCGCTTGTCTTTTGCGCGATTGCCGCGCCTTTAGCATTCGCTGATGTGCGATCGAGCGATGTCATCGACGGAAGAACGGTTGAGGAGCGCGGCATCGATCCGTCGCGATGCCCGAGTATCGACGCTTCGTATGCCATGCTCGTCACCGATAAGGGAAACATCGTCTTCGAACGCGATGCCTATGCCGATACGCAAATTGCCTCCATTACCAAGGTCATGACGGCCATCGTTGCGCTCGAATATGCGCCATTGGATGCAAATGTAATCGTGAGCGATTTCGCGGCCGAGGTAGGGGAGAGCTCAGCCGGCCTCGCGGCGGGAGACAAGATGGCGCTTCAGGATGCGCTGTGCGCCCTCATGCTCCCTTCGGGAAACGATGCCGCGATAGCGATTGCTGAATCGATCGGCGTTTATGTGATCAACGAGGGCCTGAACGCAGACGATGGAGCACGATCCTACTTTTCGAATCTCGGCATTGATGCCAGTTTGCTCGATACGTACAACGACCCCGCATCGTCGCCCGTTTCGCTTGAGGGGGCGGATGATTCCCAGCGTGAGCTGTTTCGCCAGGTGTTTGTCTGCGCCATGAACGTTCAGGCCGCGAAAATCGGCATGCAGCAAAGCGTCTTCACGAATCCTCACGGCCTTGATAACGGTCGTTGGGAGGGACAGATGAAAAGCTGTGCGGCCGATGTGGCGACAATGTGCAGTTATGCGATGGGAAACGAGACGTTCCGCCAGATTGTTGCATTGCCAGAGGCGACGATCACCGTGACGACGGGAAACGGCGAAAAAACGGACATTGAACTCGAATCAACCGATTTGCTCATTGGGTCCTATGAGGGAGCTTGCGGCATCAAGACGGGCTATACCGAAAAGGCGGGGAATTCTTTTGCGGGCGCATGTGAACGCGAGGGCGATTATATCTATGCAATCGTACTCGATTCCACGTCGGAAGTGCAGCGATTCGAGGATGCAAAATCGCTCTATAACTGGTATTACGACAATTTCGTGGTATATCGCCTCATAAACAGCCCCGATACGGTAACGGTTAATTGGGCTGGGCAGACACGCCAGATGCCGGTTGTTGCCGAGATAACGCATCGGGGATGGATGGATGAGACGGTTACGGCAAGCGTGGCAGACCCAGATGAAACCGTTGAGGTGTTTGCCTTCAATGGGAATGTGAGCCAGAAAGTGACATTCTCGGAGATCACCGGTGATGTGCATGTCGGCGATACCGTCGGCCTTATTGAGTTTTACCAGAACAACAGCGTCATCGCGCAGATGGATCTCATAGCAGCCGAAGAGGTGGCGGCTCCGAATTTCATCGAGGGGGTCGTGATCTGGTGGCAACGGCTTTTCAATGATTTCAACGACGAACCCGATGCTGCCACATCGTATACGCTCAATGAAACGCCGCGTATCATCGACAATGCAAAGCTGGCGGCATAAGATGCTTGCAGGAGCACAGGCGTTGTGTACATATTGCCAGAAAGAGAGGGGATAGCCATGTCAGAGCTTTGTCCTGTTTGCCAAACGACAGTTCCGGATAATACCGCCGTATGTCCTGTCTGTGGATTTAAGCTTCTGGGCTCGACGCAAGAATTTCAACCTGTTGTTGTGGAGGAGGATCGTCCGCAATGTTTTCATAACGAGGACTATACGGGCATCCTTAAGGCGGTGCGTGGCCCTCGGACCGGTGTTGAATACGCGCTGCCAGCCGAAGGCGAGATTCGGGTGGGGCGCAATCCGCAGTGTACGATTTTCTTGAACGATATGACGGTTTCGCGCCTCCATGCGACTATCGAAAGAGTCGACGGTTGTTATATGATTCACGATCAAAACTCATACAATGGCGTATGGGTGAATAATAAGAATGTCAACACGAAGGTGCTTGAACCGGGGGATTATGTTCAAATTGGCGCCTTCTGCTTCAAATATGAGGAAAGGGCCAATGATGGAACTTCTGTCAGGCAATGAGGCGATTGCTCGCGGTGCGTATGATGCGGGGGCGACGGTCGGCGTTGCGTATCCGGGAACGCCATCAACCGAAACCATGGAGGAATTCGCCACGTTCGATGGCGTGTATGCGGAATGGTGCACGAATGAGAAGGTTGCGGTTGAGGTAGGCCTCGGAGCTGCGGCTTCGGGAGTACGCGTGCTTGCGACGATGAAGCATGTTGGCGTCAACGTGGCGGCCGACCCGCTTTTCACCGCATCCTACACAGGAGTGAACGGCGGCTTTGTCATTCTGGCCGCCGATGATCCGGGAATGTATTCCTCTCAAAACGAGCAGGATTCCCAGTTCTATGGGCAGGCTGCGCTCATACCGGTTCTCAGCCCCTCCGACTCCCAAGAGGCATACGATTTCACACGAGCCGCATACGAGGTTTCAGAGCGCTTCGATGTGCCGGTGCTCATCCGGTCAAGCGTGCGCATCTCGCATACGAAAACCCGCGTTGAGCGGTATGAACGTTCCAGTTATGTTCCGAAAGACTATACAAGCGATCCGGCGAAATGGGTTATGATGCCCGCCTTTGCGAAGCCTCGCCGGGAAGTCGTGCTCAAGCGCGTTCAAGAACTTTCTGATTGGGTTGAGGATTGCGAATTCAACCGTTGCGAGATAAAGGATCCTTCTTGCGGCATCGTCTGTGCGGGAGCAGCTTATCAGCACGTGAAAGAGGCCTTGCCCACTGCGTCGGTTTTTAAGCTCGGTGTGACGTGGCCTTTACCGGAGCGCTCTCTCCGGGAATTTGCCGAAGCGGTAGAGCATCTCTACGTGGTCGAGGAGGGCTCGAGCTATCTGACCCAAGCGGTAAGGCAGGCAGGCCTTGCCGTGAGCGAGCCCCCTTGCGAGCTTTCTCGTGCGGGGGAGCTGTCCCCTCAAGCGATACGCCGTGCTTTTGGCTTCGCGGACGCTCCTCATGAGGCCCAGCGCTCCGATCTCCCCACGCGTCCGCCGGCGCTGTGCCCCGGCTGCCCCCATCGCCTTGTTTTCCATGAACTCTCGCGTTTGCACGCGATTGTCACGGGCGATATCGGCTGCTATACGCTCGGTGCGCTTCCGCCGCTCAAAGGCATGGATACCTGCGTCTGCATGGGAGCTTCGGTATCCATGGCACACGGATTTGAACTTGGCATGAAATCACCAAAGCGGGAAAACTCCGACAAGCGAGTGCGTCCGATCGTGGCGGTGATCGGCGATTCGACGTTTATGCATTCCGGCCTTTCCTCGTTGATCTCGACGATATACAACGCGGGAAGCGGCACGATCTGCATTCTTGATAACCGGACGACCGCGATGACCGGACGGCAGGGAAATCCCTCAAATGGCATCACATTGCAGAACCGATTGAGCCATGAGATTGATCTGAAGCGGTTGTAACGGCATGCGGCGCTGATGAGGTGCACGTGGTGGATCCTCAGAATGCCGCAGCGGTTCGCTCGGTCCTTAAGGAGGCAACGGGGAACAAGGCGCGCCTCGACGTCATCATTTTCAAAAGCCCCTGCGTGCTCCTTGAACGGAAGAACGATCCGCCCTACGCGGTCACTTCGGCCTGTACCGGCTGCGGCGTATGCGCGACGTTGGGCTGTCCGGCAATTGCAAGCGATCCGGAAACAGGGCTTTCCTCGATTGATCCGTCGCAATGCTGCGGCTGCGGTCAATGTCTTCAGTACTGTCGTTTTGATGCGATAAAGCAAGATTAGGAGAGATGTGATGAATTCAAACATCCCCCTCGAAGGCGCCCCGAAGGCAAAAGCAACGACAGTCCTTCTCTGCGGAGTGGGAGGGCAGGGGACCATCCTTGCCGCCCATGTTCTTGCGGAGGTCTATCTCTCTCAGGGCTTCGATGTGAAGGTTTCGGAAATACACGGCATGGCGCAACGGGGCGGTTCGGTAACGACCGTCGTGAGATTCGGAGAACAGGTAAACTCAATGGTGGCCGATTACGGTTGCGCGGAGGTGATCGTTTCGTTTGAGACAACGGAAGCATTACGCAACTTGCCTTATCTGAAAGCAGGGGGCTCGCTTATCGTTAATGACGAAGCAATCAAGCCGCTGCCCGTACTTACGGGGCTATCCACGATGCCGCAAAATGCTCGTGCCGACCTTGTCGGTTTGGGAGCGCGCCTGATTCCCAGCGCACGCATAGCCCGCAATGTTGGGAATGCGAAAACCGCCAACGTTGTGTTGCTCGGGGCTCTTTCCACGGCTCTTAACGCATCACCGCAAAGTTGGGAGCAAGCGATAGCGAAGCGGGTTCCGGAAAAGACAATCGATGCGAATATCAACGCATTCTATGCAGGACGCGAATACATATACCAAGATGAGAGGAGCGATCGGTGAGTATATCCCAGATCAGCGTTTTCGTGGAAAGCAAGCCCGGACATTTGGGAAATGTTCTTGAGGGCTTCGAATCGGCAAATTTGAGCGTTCGAGGATTTTCGGCGGCGGACACGGGCGGATACGGTATTGTTCGTTTCGTCGTTGATAAACCCGAGGAGGCGCTTGCTCATCTGCGCGAGAGAGGGTTTGCCGTACGACTTACCAAAGTTCTCTGTGTTAAGCTTCATGATAAGCCGGGCGAACTAGCAAGCGTGCTTCGGGTTATGGCGCAGGCGCAGGTGAATGTCGTCTATTGCTATTCGCTGGTTTCCACCTATATCGTTTTAGCAGTCAACGACATCGCCCGTGCAGAAAAGGCCTTGGCAGACACGTCGTTGGAGCTGATCGATGATGACGAGATAGCGGCGCTTCCTGTTCGCCAAGCGCTGTAGTTTTCGTAGAAACGATGAAGATGATTTAAACCGTGTTGAGCGTGATAGTTACGAGGGGATGAGGAGTATCATGGGTACGCCGATGCCGTCTTGCGAGCACATTGATTTTTCAAAATTGCCGATTTATAAGCCCGATGTTGAGTGCACATCGCGGGAGCGCATACGTGCCATCCAGCTGGCGAAGCTCATCGATCAGGTGGGTTACACCTATGATCGCGTCGCTTGGTACCGTGACCAGATGGACGAGATGCATGTTAAGCCATCCGACATCAAGACGCTTGATGATGTGCGCAAGCTTCCCTTTACCGACAAGAGCGCATTGCGGCTGACGTTCCCCTTCGGCATGTTTGCAACTCCGCTTGATGAAATCGTGGAGATGCATGCCTCATCAGGCACAACGGGAAAGCCTATCGTCGTTGGATATACCAAGGAGGATATGGACGTCTGGAGTGAATGCATTGCGCGTCTTGCCCAGATGGCGGGAGTGACCGCGGGCGACCGTGTTCAGATGGCGTTCGGCTATGGCATGTTCACCGGCGGGTTCGGGCTGCATTACGGCATCCTGCGCATCGGCGGCATGATGATTCCGGCGGGCTCGGGAAACACGGAGCGCCACATCCAGATGATCGAGGACTATGGTACAACCGTTCTTATCGCAACACCTTCATACGCGATGCATATCTGCGAGGTGGGTGAGAAGCTCGGGTTTGATTGGGCGGCTTCAACGTTGCAAATCGGCTTGTTCGGAGGGGAGCCGTGTCCGCCGGGCCTGAAGGCCGAAATAGAAGCGCGCATGCACATAACCTGCACCGATAATTACGGCCTGACCGAGGTGATGGGTCCGGGCGTTTCGGGGGAATGCCTTGCGCACCGCGATCAACAGCATATCGCCGAAGATCATTTTCTCTGGGAAGTTGTCGATCCTCAGACAGGAGAGCCTGTCGCGGAGGGAGAGATGGGAGAACTCGTTCTCACGCCGCTCGACAAGCGAGGGATTCCCGTTTTACGTTACCGGACGCACGATCTTACGCGCGTGACGACCGAGCCCTGCGAATGTGGCAGAACGCTCGTTCGCATGGATAAGGTGCGTTCACGTTCTGATGATATGCTTATCATCCGGGGGACGAACATCTTTCCTTCGCAGGTGGAAGACGTGATCGCAAATATTCCGAGCCTTTCGCCCCAATATCGTATGATCGTGGATAACGATGAGGGCCTTGATAGGCTTACGATCGAGGTGGAGATTCATCCGGATGTGTTCAGCGATTCATTTGAGGACATGAATCAATTCACCCATGATGTGACGGCAAAGCTTCAAAGCGTGCTTCTGCTTCGTCCCGTTGTGAAACTCCTTGAGCCGGGGTCGATCGAGCGCACACTTGGCAAGGCGAAGCACGTTGATGACAGGCGCCGTGGGTGAAAGGACGCTTTGCCCCTTCGCCGTCGGGGCGGATGCATGCGGGAAACATCTATGCGGCCCTTGTTGCATGGTTAGTCGCCCATGCGCAGGGTGGCACCATCGTTTTGCGTATTGAGGATCTTGATCAAGAGCGCTCGAAGGCCGAGTATTGCGAAGCGATACTTCGGGATTTTGCGTGGCTCGGGCTTACATGGGATGAAGGGCCTTTTTATCAGCACGATCGTATTGGGGATTATGACGAGGCATTTCATTGGCTCAGCTCGCACGATATGCTTTATCCATGCTTTTGCACGAGGGCCGAGATCGCTGCAAACGCCGTGCGAGCGCCGCATTTCGGCGAGAAACGCGTGTACGCGGGCACCTGCCGCAAGCTTTCATCGGAGGAAGTGGGCCGGCTGATGCGTTTGAAAAAGCCGTCGTGGCGCGTGAAGGTTCCTCATGAGGAGATCTCTTTTATCGACGGCGTGTATGGGCGATACACGCAGAATCTCGCACTGGAATGCGGAGATTTTCTTGTAAGACGCGCCGATGGCGCATCTGCCTACCAGCTTGCGGTCGTTCTTGATGACGCCGATGAGGGCATCGATTCCATCGTGCGCGGAGTCGATCTCCTTCCATCAACACCTCAGCAGCTTTGGCTGCGGCGCCTTGTACGACCCGAAGTCGACGATCCACAATATGCGCATGTGCCATTGCTTGTCTCAAGCGACGGAAAACGCCTTGCGAAACGCGATCATGATGCCTCTATCGATGAATTGAAGACGCGATACAAAACCGCTGCGGGCGTTATCGGCCATATCGCCTTTGCCGGAGGCCTTATTCCAAACGATGAACCGATAATGCCGGAAGAGCTGAGAAGCCATTTTTCGCTGCTATCGTATTCCGATAGCATTTCAGGCAAGATAGCCCTTCCTTGGGCTTCTTAGGGGCCTCTAAAGCACTAATACAATCTGCGAGGCGAGTATTCCTGCGCTATAAAAGGTGCCGAGTGCGATATTCAGGCTGAGGATCTGGGACATCGCAGCGACGCGCGATGGATTCACCAAAGGATTGGAAAGAATCGCGCGAAGAAGCGGAATACAGGTGAGCACCATGAAAGGAGCGATGATGCAGCCGGCAGGGAAGAAGATGGCCCAGAGGATGGCAATCGCCGCGATCCATACGAAAACGAGCCCATGATAGAGCCGTTTTGCACGTTGGCGCCCTAAAAGGACCGGCAGCGTATGTCTGCCAGCGACAATGTCTTTTTCAATATCGCAAGAATTATTGGTCATCATGATAAGGCCGATTCCCAAGATCGGCGGTACGGCCCATAAGAGCACCCACCAATTGAACGTTTGGGTGAGGGAGGTGTAGCTTGCCAGCATAATGAGGCCGCCCATAACAAACCCGCTGACTACTTCTCCTATTGGAAGATAGGAAACAGGGGTTTTGCCGGCAGAATATATAACGACAAAGAAAGCACCTATGAGCGCGATGATAAGCGGGATGACCCCGGCTTGAATGATCACATATATGCCAAGGATAAAAGCGACAGCGAGAAATCCGATAGCGAGGGCGAGCGCCGCATGGGGGTTGACGTTGTTGTAGATAAGCACCGCGTCGCTTTCCTCTACATTATCCTCAGAAGAATCCGAGCCCTTTACATAATCATAGTAGTCATTAAAGGTATTGACGGCAGCCTGCATGAGAACCGAAATACATAAAAGTACGCATACCATAATGATGGAAAAAGAAGAAAGAGGCCCAACCGCGTAAGCGCAGCAAAGAGCCATAAGCACGGGCAAAATCGATGCGGGCCACGTATGGGGAGCCGCAAGCTGCCATGCCATTTTTGGCGTGAACGGTTGATAGGAATTTTTCAGCGCTGCGTTATTTGCCGTAGTTGTCATGGGCGAGAATCTCACTTTCGTCTCATGGTTTCCAATAATAATCCGGCTTTATTCCATAGAGGAGATTTTCTTGCTATAACTTTACATAACATATATTATCAGGTTTATATTATTCGTACGAAAGCATTCAACCCCATACCGAGCCCGATCCTTTCTGAGGTGCCAATGTCGTGAGCTGCCCTTGAAGGAAATCGCCCAACGTGCCGTTTTCGGCCATGGTGTAAATGATTTGCACGACAAGGATAAAGCTTATCAATGTGACGACAAGAATGACACTATCGATGACAAAAATCACCAAGGTGGTTACGCGAAACGTTTTAGCGGTCTGCTCCGGAACGCCCTCAGCGGTTGCGAGCTTGCGGGATTGCAAAAACGCTATCAGCGCGAGGACAAACCCTGCGATCGCAAACACAAGGCCACCTAAGATCAATGAGATCGGCCCGAGGACTGCTGCGATCAGGGTAAGTGTCCGGATAGTTCGAATACTCCGCAGCGTTTCAGGACTCATGAAGAAACCTCGCAATTGATCATCTGCTGACTGCCGGTACCGCTGCTTCCGAAGCCCCTTTCACCACGTTCGCTTTTCGGAAGGCTCTGAGCCTTTTGCAAAACAACGTTGGCAATCGGAACAACAACAAGCTGCGCAATGCGGTCGCCTTGATGGACGACAAATTCATCATGGGGATCGAGGTTGATGAGAATCACGCAGATTTCACCGCGGTAGCCGCTATCGATGAGGCCGGGACCGTTCACGACAGAGATGCCGTGTTTTATGGCAAGGCCGCTGCGCGGTACGACGAGTCCGGCATAGCCTTCAGGTATGGCCATCGAGATGCCGCATGGCACCGAAGCGCGCTCGAAAGGCTTTAAGGTAAGCTCAATGCGCGATGATAGATCGAAGCCCGCGTCGCCGTTATAGGCAGGAGCATTGAGATCCATGCCCTGCATCTCGATATGTATAGGCACAATCACGGGCTCTGCGGGCACTTCTTAGGCCTCTCTTTCATCGGAAAGCTCGTTCAGAGCATCTGAGAACTCTGCGATGCTCTGAAAGTCTTTGTAAACGCTTGCAAAACGGATATATGCCACATCGTCAAGATCGGCCAACCGCGCCAAAACCATATCGCCGAGATCTTTTGAACGTACTTCTCCACGCGGTAGCGATCGTAGGTCGGTTTCGATCGCAGCCGTGAGAGCTTCGATGTTTTCCGGCGTTACCGGACGTTTCGCACAAGCCGTAAGGATGCCCCGCATGAGTTTCGCGCGATCGAAAGCCTCCGACGATCCGTCTGCCTTAATGACAATGATAGGATTTTCCCCAAGACGTTCATAGGTGGTAAACCGATGGCCGCAAGCAAGGCATTCACGCCGCCTGCGAATGGATCCCCCATCATCAGATGGCCGAGAGTCGATAACTTTCGATTCGCTATGGTTGCATGACGGGCACCGCATGGCTTCACCTCGTTTCATATCGAGTGCGCACATCATACAACATATTGGGGTCATATTCCAAAGCAAACGAACGATTGTCGGGAAGCTTCCCTAGATAATGCTATAGCGAAGAGACGATACTGCTAGGGACAGACGAAAAGCGCAATGCATGCCATGAGGATACCGCAAAGAAACGCTGCAAAAATTTGCTTTTTGGAAAAATGATCTACCGGCACACCGCTTACGCGCCCATAGCAAAGTTCAGCTAACGTTCCGGGATAATACCGTGAACCTGAAGACTGAGGAAGCGCTCGCATCATTTTTATCACCTCACGCTCTTGCATAGAACCTTTGTTCGCTGTTATAATAAATCGAACAAAGGTTCACGTCAAGAAAAAACAGTACAAATGTACGATATTTTTTGAGAGGAACATGTGATGAGCGAGAAAGTGACGAAACGCCAGCAGGCGGTTCTGAATTGCATCGAAGAGAGCATTCGGGAGAAGGGATACGGCCCTACCGTGCGTGAGGTGTGCCAGAAGCTGAACCTTTCCTCCCCTTCCACGGTCCACGTTCATCTCAAGGCCCTTGAAAACAAAGGTCTCATCAAGCGCGATCCGCTCAAGTCCCGCTCCATTGCACTCACCTATCCCCTCACGCAGGCAGCCGATGAAACGCCGATCATCCGACCGAGTTTCAGCAAGCTCGTAGATCTTCCGCTGGTTGGAAACGTTGCAGCTGGCACGCCTATTCTTGCTGAGGAGAACATCACCGATGTCATTACCTTGCCGACCGACATCGTTGGCGATTCGCCGTCGTTTTTGCTCTCCGTGCGAGGGGAATCGATGATCGAGGCCGGAATAAACGATGGCGATTATGTTGTCGTCAAGCAGCAGCCCGTGGCCGACAATGGCGATATCGTCGTCGCGCTTATGGATGACGGCGCCACGGTAAAACGATTCTATCGCGAAGAGAACTACGTCCGCCTTCAACCGGAGAACTCATCCATGGATCCCATTATCACGAGGGACTGCACGATCGCCGGAAAGGTCGTTGCGCTCTTCCGGCGCATCTAGGATCCCTCCTCGCTCCGCGATCGCCTTCATTGCCTTGTCGCTCTGATGCAGGCAGAATGGCTTCCGATATCCATCCGATAAGGTTCGAGCGTTTTATTCAACGACGAAGGGTTTGAACGCGGAGACGAAGTTCTTGTGAGCCAAAAGAACAAGCCGCGTTCCTTCGGCTTCGTGGGCTTCGCTCACGATTGCGCAACGCTCATGCGCAAAAGATACGAGATCTCCCCGTTGATAGGGAATTACCACTTCAAGAGGCACGTCCGCTGATGAGGCGGCACGCGAGATCGCTGCAATCAGATTATCCACTCCCCAACCGGTTTGAGCGGAAATAAAAAGGGCATGGGGATAACGTAAGGTGATCTGGCTGATTCGCGCCGGATCGAGGAGGTCGCATTTGTTGAACACAAGAATTGCCGGAATGGAATGCGCTTGTATTTGCTCAAGTATCTCCTCAACTGCTTCGATTTGCTCTCCGAGCACAGGCGTTGATGAGTCAACGACATGAAGAATGAGATCGGCACCCCGTATCTCATCGAGCGTTGATTGAAAGGCCTCGATCAAGGTCGTCGGAAGTTTTTGGATGAAGCCCACGGTGTCCGTTAATGTTATCTGTCGCCCATTGGGGAGGGTGTATTTACGCGTCGTGGAATCAAGAGTGGCGAAGAGTTTATCGTAGCTGAGCACGTCGGCGTCGGTCAGGCGATTGAGCAGGCTTGATTTTCCCGCGTTGGTGTAGCCGGCGAGCGCCACTTTAAGCATTCCGCTGGATTGCCTGTTCTCACGCTGCAGATTACGCACACGTGCCAGATGCTCGAGTTCGCGCTTGATGGATGTGATGCGCTTTCTCACGATACGGCGGTCAACCTCCAGCTGGCTCTCTCCTTCTCCAAAACGACTTCCGACGCCACCGCCCATGCGGTTTGATGCCAGATGAGCCCACATGCCTCTCAATCGAGGAAGAAGATATTGATTTTGGGCCAATCGCACCTGAAGCCTTCCTTCTGCCGTGGTGGCATGGAGTGCAAAGATATCAAGAATAAGGGCCGTGCGATCGATTACCTTCACCTGACGCGGCATGGCCTTTTCAAGATTCGATTGCTGCGAGGGCGTAAGTTCGTCATCGAAAACGACGAGATCGGCATCCATTGCCTGGCAAAGCTCGACGATTTCATCAACCTTGCCCTTTCCGACGAAATAGCGGGGGTTGGGCGCGTCGAGAACTTGCGTGGTTTGCGCAACCGTGCAGGCGCCGTCCGTTTCGACAAGCCGCGCAAGCTCCGCAAGGGATGATTCCATGGAAAGCCGGTCTCCGCTACGAGCCACGCCGACAAGTATCGCTCGCTCAGGAGTTTCTGCCGTGCGGGTAGAAGGACCCACCACTATAACGTCGTTTTGGATCTCTCGCGCCAAATCGTGGTTTCACCTTTCATCGAACGACCACCCTGCTCGCTTACGTGGGAAGCAAGCAGGGGATATTGCTTATCGAGATATATTTCCCGTATCGTTTACTAAATTCATGCAAAAGATCTATGACGGAATAAGGGTTTTAAGTCGCTCAAGTGCCTCGGTGAGCCGGTTGTCGTCTATCGTGAGCGAAATGCGAATATATCCCTCTCCGTCCGGCCCATAACCGTTTCCCGGCGTGACGATGACATGGGTCTTCTCGAGCAATTTTGTTGCAAAGCTTTCCGAGGTCTCCCCTTCGGGAACGCGCGCCCACACATAGATCGTTGCTTGAGGGGCGGTGCAGGAAACACCGATCGAGCGAAGCGTGTTCACAACGAGATCGCGGCGCCTCTGGTAGATTTCGCACATTTCACGTACGCAATCTTGCGGGCCGGTAAGAGCGGCGATTGCCGCTTCTTGGATTGCGGTGAATTGGCCGGAATCGAGGTTGTTCTTCACGGTCCCCAGCGCCTCGATCGCCTTCGGATTACCGCAGGCGAAAGCGATGCGCCATCCTGTCATGTTGTAGCTTTTCGAGAGGCTGAAAAATTCGATGCAGCATTCGAAAGCACGCGGACGCTCAAGAATCGATGGCGCGCGGTAGCCATCGAAACATATATCGCAATAGGCATTGTCGTGAGCAAGAAGGATGTCATGCTCGAGGCAGAACTCGATAGCCCTATCGAAGTATTCCTCAGTGGCGCATGCGCCGGTCGGATTGTTCGGATAGCCGATGAACATGATCTTTGCACGTTTTAGCACGTCGTCGGGAATATTGCTGAAATCAGCCAAAAATCCCTGCTCTTCCTTCATCGGCATGAAGTATGTGTGAGCGCTTTGCAGCGTTGCGCCGCCGGAATAAACGGGATAGCCGATTGAGGGCGCCAATACATAATCGCCCGGATTGACGAAGGCGGTATGGAGATGGGCAATTCCCTCCTTGCTTCCGATGAGAGCGAGCACCTCTGTTTCGGGATTCAATTCGACGCCAAAGCGCGTTTTCATATAAGATGCACAGGCCCTGCGATATGCGGGTGAGCCGTTGTAGTCAGGATAACGGTGGTTTGCAGGCCTGCGAATGGCACGCGCCATTTCTTCAACAATATGTTCGGGAGTCGGCATGTCGGGGTCTCCGATACCCAAGGAGATGACATCGGCTCCCTGAGCGATAAGTGCATCGCGTTTCTTGTCAATCTGGGCAAAAAGATAAGGTGCCATATGATTTAAGCATTCTGCGGTTTCCACGCGGGGTTCCTTTCTCGTGAATCGGGTTCTTTTACTGAGATACTTCTTCGGCTTTACCCTCAAATGACATTATATCGAGCGGGCTTCACGGCTGCTCGCTCTTCTTTGCCATGAGTCTCATTTCCCTCAATCGGGTATCTCGACAACGCCTCGATAGTTGACAACGGCAGGGCCTGTCATATCGACGCTTGCATCTGGCTTCCATTCAATATGAAGCCTTCCGCCCGATAGAACAACATCGTTTTCGTGGGGGCTGAGCTGCTTGAGCGCTGCTGCGACAAGCGTTGCACAGGCGCCGGTGCCGCAGGCGAGCGTTTCGCGGCATCCTCGCTCAAAGACCCGCATATGGATGCCGTCCTCTTCAACGACGGCGAATTCGATGTTCGCCTTTTCCGGGAAAAGATGATGCGATTCGAAAAATTCACCGACCATATCGACATTAAGCGTTTCAAGGCGCTTGTCAGCAGGGTCGATGAATGCCTTGTCGGAAAGCCCTTCCCAGGTATCGAAGAAGGCTACCGCATGGGGATTGCCGAACGAGACACAGCAAAAGGCGAACGTTCCCCAAGGCGACACAAGGGAAAGATTGCCGACGTATTGACGACCGTTTTCGGCTGTACTATCGAACGATGAGGAAACGGGAATGAGAGCTGGATCAAGGATCGGTGAGCCCATGTTTACCGTTACCTCGAAGACCTCTCCGGATGCATCGATGAAGCATTCAAGCGGTTTTTCTCCCGCACGCGTCCCTGCTATGAGCTTTGCGCTTGCAGGCGAAAGCGGCGCGAGCGCATCTGCTGCTTCAATATTTGAGCGAGCTGCCAGCCCTTGATCGAGGAGATACTTGGCGAAACATCTGACGCCATTGCCGCACATCTGCGCATAGGTGCCGTCAGCATTGATATAGTTCATAAAGCCGTCGCAGCCCTCATGGAGCGGCTTTTCGACAAGGATCACGCCATCGGCGCCAATGCCGAAATGGCGGTCGCAGAGATGCCTTACGGTGTCTGCATTCAAATGGAGATCGCGTTCCCAATTGTCGATCATGACGAAATCGTTTCCGCAACCGTTCATTTTGATAAAGTCGATTTCCATCGTTTATTCCTTCTTTACTGTCGTTATCGATCGGAACTATCTTACGCCAAATGAAGGGTATTTAGACAATCGAGAGGGGGTCTTTCCAAGAGGGTCCATCACTTTCCCCTCCCCGGTTGCCGGGATTTTCATCGCACAATGCAATGAAAGCGAGCACTTCTTCGATTAATGAGGAGGTTATGCCTTCGTCGGCACAGACCCAATGAGTTCTTTTATCGCGCCGCAGCCATGTTCGCTGGCGTTTCGCGTAACGGCGCGTTGCGGTTTGTATGCGCTCGCACGCCTCATCTAAAGAGAGCTTTCCCTCTAAAACCAGGATGAGATCTGCGTAACCGATCGCGCCGGTTTCGATGACCGCCTCTTTCAACCCGGCGTCGCACAGGCTGCAAACCTCATCGAGCCATCCTTCTTCAAGCATGCGCTCTATACGCGATTCAATTTTTCTCTTCAGGATTTCCGGAGAGACTTCAAGGCCGATGAAATACGCCGGTACGGCCTGGGGAACATGGGAAAATCCCTCCTTCTGATCGGCATAGGAGATGCCCTCCTCGGCCATTTCGAGGGCCCGCACAACCCGTCGAGTGTTGTTTGGGTGTATGACTTGGGCGCTTTGAGGGTCTTTCTCGAAAAGAAGTTGCCAGAGCGCTTCTGGGCCAAAGGCCTTTGCATAGTCTTCATAATACTGCCTGATGGGGTTGTTGGTCTGCTCTCCAGAAGGAAAAACGAGATCGTCAAGAGCCGCACGCACATAGAGGCCCGTTCCGCCAACGAGAATCGCGCGCTTGCCGCGCCGCTCGATTTCCATGAAGCAATCGCGGGCATAGCTTTGAAATAGTGCTGCCGAATATGGCCTATCAGGCGAGGTGAGATCGATTCCGTACCGGACGATGCAATCGCCTCCGTCATGTTTACCGGTGCCAATGTCCATGCCGCGATAGACCTGCATGGAATCGGCGCTTACGATCTCGGCGTTAAGTCGATGCGAAATTTCAACGGCCAGCGCGGTCTTTCCCGAAGCCGTAGGGCCGCCTATGCAGATAACAGGGTGCCGGAGAGGTACCATGGCCCCGCCTTCTCGATTCGGACCTGCTGGATCGTTCCCCGTAAAACAGCGATGTCGGTCTGCGGAGGCAGGGGTGCATGGACCGTTTGATGCTTCGGGGTTTTCCCCACCAGACGTGTTTCGTCTTTCTTGGATGCACCTTCGATAAGAACATCGACGTTTTTGCCACAATCCTTTTGATTGAGGGCTTCTGCCTGCGTTTCGACAAGCTTGACAAGGCGGTCAAAACGATCCTGAATGGTTTCCCGAGGTGTATTGTCGACGATGCGTGCCGCAGGCGTGTGTTCGCGTTTCGAATAGATGAAGCTAAAAACCTGATGAAACCCAACCTTTTCAACAAGATCGTAGGTTGCGAGAAAATCTTGTTCGGTTTCCCCCGGGAAGCCGACGATGATATCGGTTGACAGCGCGATTTCGGGGCATTTCTGGCGAAGCTTTTCGACGAGCCCGAGATAGTGGCCAGATGTATAGCGCCGGTTCATCGCCTGAAGAATCCGATCAGAGCCGGATTGCACAGGAAGGTGAAGGGCAGGCATGAGAGCCGGAAGCGTAGCGAATTTGCCCATGACTTCTTCGGTAAGGTCTTTCGGGTGACTTGTTGCAAAACGAAGTCGTTTGATTCCCGTGGAACCGACCGCCTCAAGCACGTCGGCGAAGCGAGGCTTGCCGTAAAGATCGCGCCCATATGAATTGACGTTTTGACCGAGAAGGGTGATTTCCAAAACTCCGTCATTGACGAGGCGTTCGGCCTCTTGGACGATATCCTCAAGTGGACGGGATTTCTCCCTTCCCCGAACATAGGGGACAATGCAATAAGAGCAGAAGTTGTTGCATCCTATCGTGATCGGCAACCATGCTGCCCAAGGCATTTCGCGGGAGGTCGGAGGGTCGCTCGGAAAGCTTTCCGCAGAGTCCTTTATCTCAGCGTGAAGGCTGCCGTCTTCCAGGGCTGATTCGATCAGGCCTGGAAGGGATGCAAGGTTGTGTGTGCCGAAAACGACGCTCACGTTATTGAGGCGTTTGAAAAGCTCTTCGCCGTCGCGCTGCCCTATGCATCCGCCGATGGCAACGATTCGTTTATGCAGAGGCGATCCTTCTCTCAAAGGGATATTCTTCATCGATGCGACTTGTCCGAAAAGTCTCATGTCTGCCGCTTCCCTCACGCAGCAGGTCATATAGACGACAACGTCTGCCTCTTCGATGGAATCGACCGAGATCGCGCCAAGTGCTTCAAGCATTCCCCGAACGCGCTCGGAGTCGTGCTTATTCATTTGACATCCAAAGGTAAGTACGGTGTAGGTGATCCCCTCAAAGCCCATCGGCATCATCAATCTTGCATCGAGGAGCTATTCGAATAAAGATGCGGGCGAGGACGGAGAAGACGGAGAACCCGTGCCATGAAGATAACGGGGTTCCACTGCGAGACGGATTGCCGTACGATATTCTCCATCGATGACGATATCGGCAAACGAGGGAGCGCAGGTTATCTCAATGCCGACCGGTGAAAGGAAACCACGAGAGATCGCGATCGCCTTGATCGCCTGATTGACGGCACCTGCCCCGACTGCCTGGATATCCACCATGACGCCGTCTTTGATCATGCCGGCGATTGCACCCGCCACCGATGCGGGAGAAGACTTCGAAGAGACTTTCAGATAGCCGATCTCGGGCTTTTCATTTGATTGCACAGCGTATCCTTGTCATATCATGCTTCGTATAAAGGCCGTTTCGTAGGGCAAACGAGCTGTCTTGCAAAAACGTTTGCTTTCGCACAATCCGTTATTTTAACCATTGCATACGCAACGCGCAATAATCTTACCGCTCTCCTTCCTCGTCAACGAGGGGAATATGGATACATAGCTTGCCCTTTGAGACGCTCACATCGATTTCCACCGAGGGATCGAGATAATATCGCGAGGCGAGCGCATCATAGGCGTCTTTCACGCCTTGGCGGAACTCATCGCGGTCCTCTGTCGTAAAAGAGAGGTGCTTTCTTCGTTTCGTAGGCGGCAAAGCTGATGAAGCGCGCTTATTCTGTTCGGTGGATGAAGGTGAAGCAGAGCCGTCATCCTGAGAAAGCGCGAGCGACACCTGTTGAAGAATCGTTGGAAGTGGCTCGATTTCGCCATCGAGAATACGTCGCGAGGTTCTTTCGGAAAGCTCGATTCCTATCGTGGCGGAAGCTCGCGTAAGACCTTCCGCCGTTTGAGGGACGCCAAGGCGTTCCCAATAAGGCAGCGATGAGCTTTCCGCGTGGAAGAGACGATCGTTGATGGTTGTCCGAGATTCAGAAAGCACGCGAAGGGTTGCCGCGATTTCTGCGAAGCTTCCCAAATAGACATCGCAATCTCGGGCTTCAAGGGAAAACTCAACGGCAGTTCGAAGGAGGTTTTTGGGGCCGCGCAATGCCACGGCCCCGGTATCTGAAGGGATAAATGTCGGAAAGCTCGATTGATCTGCTTTTTCGGGAAGAACTTCCAGGTCGGTCTCAACGGAAATGGCCGATCCTTTATCGGGCGATGAAGCTACGACACGAGCAATCCGCGCATTTGCCGAGATGGAGAAAAGCGCCATGCCGCGTCCGTGAAAGCCCCATTTGTCAAGATGGCCGGTATCGAGCTTCGATGTAACGCGCGGCTCGAACACTGCCTCGTGGAGCGCCTCGGGTATTCCGCCCCCATCGTCGATCACGAGAATTCTGCGGATATTGCCGCTGCGAGCTACGGCGACAAAGATCTGCCGAGCGTGAGCATCGCGCGCATTCCTGAGCAGCTCGATAAGGATATCCTCGCTTGAACGGATATCCTGTATCGCTTGACGCCATTCCGCTTCAGAGGATCGGAGCCGAACAAAACCATACCCAAGATCCGCTTCAACGCGTAGGTGGCCCTCGCCGACAAACGATTCGACGAAGGCGGCAAGGTCGGGCTTCGGGTCAGCAGGCTTCATCAACCACTATTTCGCGTAATCGACCGCCCGGCTTTCGCGAATAACAACCACCTTCACTTGGCCAGGGTACTGCATTTCTCCTTCGATCTGATGAGCAATGTCATGTGCCAGAACAACGGCATGGGCATCGTCTATCACTTCAGGCGTTACCATGACGCGTACCTCACGACCAGCCTGGATGGCATAGGTACGTTCAACGCCTTCGTGGGAATTCGCAATCTCCTCGAGCTTCTCAAGGCGTTTGATATATGCGTCGAGGGTTTCCTTCCGCGCTCCGGGACGCGCCGCAGACACGGCGTCGGCAGCTTGGACGAGCACATCGATGACGGTATTCGGCTCCACGTCTCCATGGTGGGATTCGATGGCATGGACGATTTCAGAGCGTTCGCCGAAACGGCGAGCGAGATCGGCTCCGATCACCGCATGACTGCCCTCTACCTCATGATCGACCGCCTTGCCGAGATCGTGAAGGAGCCCCGCGCGTTTTGCAGGGAGGGGATCAAGGCCAAGCTCGGACGCCATAACTCCCGCCAAGTAGGCTACCTCAAGGGAGTGGTCGAGGACATTTTGCCCATATGACGTGCGATATCGAAGCCTGCCGAGCGTTTGTATGAGTTCGGGATGCAGATCGTGGATTCCCGTATCGAAGGCAGCCTGCTCCCCTGCCTCTTGCATGCGTTGCCCGACGTATGCCGCGGCTTTTTCGTACATCTCCTCGATTCGTGCAGGATGTATGCGACCATCGGCGATGAGGTTTTCCATCGTCACGCGCCCGATCTCACGCCTCACCGGATCAAAGCAGGTGATGGTGACGCATTCGGGCGTATCATCGATCACGAGGTTGGTTCCGGTTAACTGCTCGAAGGAGCGAATATTGCGGCCCTCGCGCCCGATGATACGACCTTTTAGCTCATCGGAGGGGATATGGATGGTCGAGACGGTGCTCTCAGCCGAGTGATCAGCCGCAACGCGTTGTATCGCAAGCGAGAGTATCGCACGTGCCTTCTTATCTGCCTCAGCTTTTGTGCGTGCCTCAGATTCGCGAATAATAGCCGCAGATTCGTAGGTCACCTCCTCTTTGAGGTTGTTGAGCAGCTCTTCTTTTGCCTCTTGCGGAGACATGCCGGCAATGCGTTCAAGCCGTGAGTTCGCTTCTTTCTCGGCGGCCTTCACGTCTCTTTCGCGTCGTTCCACTTGGCCCTGAAGTGACGAAAGCTGATGCTCCCGCGCATCAAGAGCGTCGACACGACGGTCGAGAGACTCTTCGCGTTGGTTAAGACGATTCTCTGCTGCACGAACCTCGCGCATGCGCTCCTTGTTTTCCTGCTCGACTTCCTGCTTGTATTTGAGTGCTTGGTCCTTCGCTTCAATTACCGCCTCACGACGCAAGGTCTCTGCTTGGCGTTTCGCATCTTCGAGAACGTTGTTTGCCTCTTCAGCGGTGCGTTTCGCTGCTGAGCTTGTCATGGTGCGGCTGATGAAGACCCCGACTCCCCCGCCTACCACAAGGGCAATGATGGCAGCTAGTACGATCTCCATGTGCTTTTCCTCTTTCGGTTTTAGTTCGTTTTCTCTTATCAATCGCTTTGCGCGCATGAAAAATGCCCGCATAGGCGAGCATGAGCAAACACGCGACAGATCACGTTCTATTATGTTGTCTGATACTATCGTTAAACCCAAAGGGTATATTTGCTCAAGCATTCTCATTATATCGTATTCCCGCAGAAAACATCTTCGTTTCGCGATGTCTTCCCGAAATCCCCGCTATTATGGCGAAAATGCGCTGGTCAGGCCCCTGTCATATCGCTTTCACGTTTGATTTCCTCCGCATAATCGCGCGATACCTGATAAGCACATGCCGAATCAAAGCCGTGCGAGATGAGTTTGCGGAAAGCGCTTGCCTGGATATTCTTTGAAGAAGGCGGCCTCCGCAAGAGAAAATCCCTTGCACGGGTATATTCATCGGGATAGGCCTCAAGGGCATCCGCAAACCAATCCTCATCAAGGTCGCATTCAATCCCCTGCTGTCTGAGGTCGCGCACAATGCGCGCTTTTCCCCATCCCGCAGCAAGCTTCGAACGCGTATATGCTTCGGCAAAGCGCCTATCGTCGATGAAACGGCTCGCTATGGCACGCCTCAGCGCTTCTTCTGAAGCTTCTTCGGTAAAGCCCTTTTGCGCGAGGCGCTTTCGAATTTCATGTGACGATCGTTCTCGCACGCGCGCCAAGGCAATGATGGCCTGAAACGCTAAATCGGCGTTTGTTGGGTCTGCCGGAGGTTTGCTCACTATTTCTTCTTCCCCGTTTTCGGAGTTGGGTTGATCGCACTTGCCTCTTCAGGGGAGCGTTCAATCAAGGGGATGTTGTAAGCTTCGCGAACCTTTTTCTCAATGGTGTCGCGCAAATCGGGGTTATCTTTTAAGAATTGCTTCGCTGCCTCACGACCCTGGCCGAGCCGTTCTTCCCCATAGGTGTACCAAGCACCGCTCTTCTTCGCAACCCCGCATTCCACCGCCATATCGAGGATGCAGCCCTCACGTGAAATGCCTTCGCCGTACATGAGATCGAATTCAGCCTGCTTGAATGGCGGAGCGACCTTGTTCTTCACGACCTTTGCGCGAACGCGATTCCCGACGACCTCCCCGTTCTGCTTGATGGAATCAACACGGCGGATATCGATGCGTACCGACGAGAAGAACTTCAAGGCCCGTCCTCCGGTTGTGGTTTCCGGATTGCCGAACATGATCCCGATCTTTTCACGGAGCTGATTGATGAAGATGCAGGTCGTGTTCGACTTTGAGAGAGAACCCGCAAGCTTGCGCAACGCCTGAGACATCAAGCGCGCCTGCAAACCGACCGTGGCCTCCCCCATTTCGCCTTCGATCTCGGCACGAGGAACGAGGGCCGCAACAGAGTCGACGACGACGCAATCAATCGCCCCCGAACGCACGAGCATGTCGCAGATCTCAAGAGCCTGCTCGCCGGTATCCGGCTGGGAAATGAGCACCTCGTCGATATCAACGCCAATTCGTGCTGCATAGAGGGGATCGAGTGCATGCTCCGCATCGATAAATGCCACGACACCGCCCGCTGCCTGCGCCTCTGCGAGAATCTGAAGGGCGAGAGTCGTTTTTCCGCTTGATTCGGGCCCGAAAATCTCGATGATGCGACCTCGGGGAACACCGCCGATGCCGAGTGCCGCATCGAGAGGCAAAGCGCCGGTTGGAATAACGCCAAGAGAGAGATCAGCATCTCCGTCACCGAGTTTCATGATGGATCCACGGCCGAACTTCGATTCAATCTGATCGGTCGTCATCTTCAACATGCGCTCTTTTTCTTCGTTCATCTATCTCTCCTTGTTCTGGCTTTTGCTCTTCCCTGCTCAAGGCACATACAGCGAATGTATAGTGCTCATTATACGAACAGGTGTTTGTATGTCAAGAAGCAAAGTTCATGATGCGAGATAGAGCAATCAGGCTTTATCGCTTTCCCTATCATGTGACCAAGCCCTCGATATCAGGCAATGATGGGCGATCATTTCCCTTCATTGTCGCAAAAATGTCACAGGATATTCGCAAAGGTTTTTGTGCTCTGTCATCATTTTGGGAATGTGTATTGCTGGATCATAGCGCGCAAAGAGCGGCAAATCGTCCACGAAAGGCCTCCGAAAAGCACACGATTGCTTATTTGGAGGTGGCACGATCAATTCTCAAGCCTTGTCGGCAAGCGCTTCGCGAAGGCCTTCGAGTGCATTCAGCACCGTTTGATCGCGCACTTCCTGACGATCTCCTCGGAAGAGAAAATGCCGCGCGATGCAGCCTTCGGGAGTCGCAAGCCCCATCCATACGGTTCCAACCGGTTTCCCCGGCTCTTCTCCTGTTGGTCCCGCAATCCCTGTCACCGAAACCGCATAGGTTGTTTTCAGGCGCTGTCTTGCGCCCTGTGCCATGGCGATCGCGCATTCTTCGCTTACAGCGCCCTCATCCTGGAGGGTGGAAATCGAAACATCCAAGAGCTTGTGCTTTATCTCGTTCGTATATGAAACGATACCTCCCTTGACCACCGACGATGAGCCGGCAACGGAGGTGAGGGCAGATGCGATCAGGCCCCCGGTGAGGCTTTCAGCGCAGGCGATCGTCGCATTTTCCCTCTCGGCAAGATGGATGACATCGGCAGCGCAAGCTTCGATCAATTCATTCGATCCCTCGGGACTTTCATCATGAAGATCGATCCCCTTATCGACAGGCGTCGTATCGCCGGGGCTTTTAACGCTTAAGCCGAGCAGATCCCGCGCTTTCGCCAAGTAATCAAGCATCGAGAGAACTGTGAGCACCAAGGCGATGATCATCACGATCCACGCGAGAATATAAAGCGGATTCGTGAAAGCCGCCGTTGCGCTCGGCAGATAGAGCGAGTCCTTCACGAGGAACAATACGATGGCGATGATTTGAAAAACCGTCTTGAATTTCCCGTACCAGCTTGCAGCGATAACGACCCCCCTCGTCGCTGCTACCATGCGGATGCCGGCAACGATGAATTCCCGTATGAGAATGATGAGAACCGGCCACGAGGGCAGCACCTGCAGCTCCACAAGGGCCAAAAGCGCGGCGCAGACAAGAATCTTATCCGCGAGAGGATCCATGAATTTGCCGAAATCGGTGACCTCGTTTCGCTTGCGCGCAAGGTAGCCGTCCACCCAATCGGTGCAGGAGATGATGATGAAGATAACGGCTGCCGCGAGGCTTTTCCCCTCGTCGGTAACACCCTCGATATTGAACCATTGCGGCCACGGGCTAATGAGCGCTATGACGAACACCGGAACGAGGCAGATACGCACCAACGTCACCACGTTTGCGGGCGTCATGAGCTTTTCCATTGGTGCCCTCGGGGTATCAGCCATAGCCTATTCGCCTTCCATATCATAAAGAAGCGTGTCGGTGATAAGCACTTCCACAATCTCGCCCGTTTCCCCGCATCCCCCGAACGTCACGCCGTCCACCTCGGGCGCCTGACGCATCGTTCTTCCATAGCAGATGCCTTCTAATTCTCTCCCTTCAATCAAAACATATTCGGGATGGCCGATAAAACGGCGAAGGCGCAATGCGCACACCTCGTCGGCGAGTGTACGCAGCTCGTTGGCGCGTTCAATTTTTATGTCCTCATCCACTTGACCGCCAAGCGCGGAGGCGTCGGTGCCCTCTTCGCGAGAATAAGGGAAAACCCCTGCATAATCGATTGGCTCTTCTTTCAGGAAATCGCAGAGCTCAAGGAACTGCTCCTCGGTTTCTCCGGGAAAGCCCGCGATCAAGGTGGTGCGAACAACCGCGCTCGGCAGGGCCTTGAATATCCTGTTGAAGAGCGCATGGAACTCCTCGCGTGAACCGCTCCGATGCATATTCCGCAAAATGCCAGGGTTCACATGCTGAAGGGGAATGGCGAAATAGGGACAGATGTTTGGATGTGCCGCCATAGCGGAAAGCAGTTTGTCTGTCACTCCTTCCGGCTGCAAATACATGACGCGAAACCATGTTGATGAAAACGCCTCAGCCAGCTCATTTAAAAGATCGGAAAGATCGCTTTTGGGCAGAAGGTCAATGCCCCATCTCCCGCTATCCTGCGCTATGAGAACGATCTCCCGAACGCCGCTATCGACATGGTTTTTCACCGTGGCGAAAATATCCTCACGCGGCAGACTTTGATACGGGCCGCGAATCGAGGGAATCGTGCAGTACGAGCAGCGACGATCGCATCCATCGGCAATTTTGACATAAGCGAAAACAGGGTCCTGCGCGAGAGGATCGAAGGCGAGCGGTTCGTCACGGTCATCGTCTTCTTCAATAACGGCCACGTTGCGTTTCGCATCCTTTATCTTGCGATACGCCCTTTCGGCGGTTTCGACAATCGATTCCTCGTTGGCAACCGGAAGAAAGAAAGAGATTTCGGGGAGCGAATCGGCGAGATCCTCCCCATAACGGCTCGGAAGGCATCCGGCGACGATGATCGCGCACTCCCCTTCTGAAACGCGGGAAAGCGAGGCGACGTCAAGGATCGTATCGATGCTTTCCGAGCATGCCTCTTCGATAAATGCGCAGGTATTGATAACGATGACATCGGCCTTGTCGGCTTCGTCGGCAAGCTCCCAGCCCGCTTCACGAAGCCGATCTTTCATATCACGGCTGTCGACCTCATTCTTTGCACAGCCCAGCGTTATGAATGCAATCGTGCGATGAGCCACCATGTGCCTGCTAACGGTAATTAACGTATTGCAGGGGCTGGCCATAGTCCTGATCGCGAAGGAAGGCGATCACTTCCTGCAAGGTATCGCGCGATGCAGAGCTGACGCGAAGCTTATCGCCCTCGATCTGCGCCTTGCATTTCAGTTTCAGCGCACGTATATCTTTGCTGATCGAGGCGGCCGTGTCCTTATCGATCCCTGAAACGATGCGAGCCGTTTTGCGAACCTTTCCGCCCGAGGCATTCTCGGGTTTCCCCCATTTGATTGCCGCGAGGTCGATCTTTCGTCGCACGAGCTTGCTCGATAAAACATCGATGACCTGATCGGCAACGAAGTCGCTCGGTGCTAAAACCTCGAAAGACATTCCTGCCTTATCAAGGGAGATGCTCGAGCCGGAGCCCTTCAGGTCATAACGTTGCGCGATTTCCTTTTTCGTCTGCTGATATGCATTGTCCACTTCCTGCATATCCACCGTCGATACGATATCGAAGCTCTGTTCTTTTGCCATTGGTAGCTGTTCTCTTTCCTGTATGTATCCTTTTGCTTGCGCTGGTAAACGATGCCGAATTATGCCCGATTCGCGATGAGCCCGTCAGCCATCGCTTCACCATCAGAAGGTTCTCACTCAGATGGCGAAGTCGTGTTCGCATTGTTGCTCGTCGCCGTGTTGGAATTGCCTGTTCCGGAAACGTTGTGCTCAGCATTCCACGCCGCGAGAATCTGGGCGAAATCCACCGTGTAGTTGTAAACACCGTCATTGATGGTGACGCCCGGCGTCGACGAATTGAGCAGATCGACCGGTTCGCCATCGAGAAGAAGCGAAACGTTCTCGGGAGCGGTGGTCACAAATTTGAGGGTTCCCGTTACATCATATGATTTCTCAGCAGGTCCGGTAACCGTTTCCGCAACAGAGGCCGACTCGGAACCGTTCTCGTAGATTTCGATATAGGCACTCTTGCCCTCAGGCACCTCATAGGCAAACACAGCCTGCGAGGGCGGTATGAGCACCTGCTGGTCTGCTTGATTCGTTGCATTCGTATTGCCCGATGTGTCGGTGAGGCCGGTGATCGGCACCTCCGGTACATCGTTGTTGTCCGATTTGCCTCCAAAGACGAAGGAAAAGATCACAACGAGGATGATGACGACGAGCACGATGGCGATGATGAGCGGAAGCTTCGCCATGATCGGATTCGGTGCGGCAGGGCCTGAATAGAAGTTCGTATAGCTGCTTCGTCCTGCTTGTTGGCCACGTTGCCGCGGTGATGCGGTGGGGCGCATCTGCCCATATGGGCGATTCAATTCGGTGCGATCATCATAGGGAATTCGCCCCGTGAGCCCCGCTTGCTCTTCGCGCCATCTATCCTCGGGATTGATCGGGCCGCCTCCGCGAATTTCCGCTGGATAGCGCACGCGGTCTTGTGAGTCGCTGCGATATCCGCGACCAAAGCCCTCCTCGTATTTGTACGCCTCGCGCATATACATCTGCGAAAGCTCGGAGGGGTTCAATCCGACCAGCCGTGCATAAGCGCTCACCATATTGCGCGTATATCCGCGCGGAGGCATGCGGCTGAAGTCCTCTTCCTCAATAGCTCGGAGGATATCGGGGCGAATGCGAAGACGCCTCGCCGCGGTGGAGAGATCGATTCCCTTTCTTTCACGTGCATTTCTCAGGATTTCGCCAAATGATTGAGAATACGCCACGGTTACTCCTTATCCCGATGCATACGCCTTATGTAAAGCTCCAGTCCGCTACTCCTCGTCATTCGCTTCGAACGCCTTAAGCGTTTCCAGCTCCATTGCATCAACGAGCACGTCGCGTGGCTTGCTTCCGTTCGGAGGTCCAACGACGCCTTTTTCCTCCAGCTGATCCATTATACGACCTGCGCGTGAATAACCGAGCTTCAGGCGCCGCTGAATGTTCGATGTGGAGCCTAAACCGCTTGAGACAACGATGTCGGCAGCTTCCCAAAGCAAAGGATCGTCCGCATCTGCAGAAGAGCCTGAGCCGGAAGGTGACGATCCGCCAAGCGTAATGAGGTTGGTTTGGAGAATTTCCGAATGGTACTCCGGCTCGCCCTGGCCCTTCAGATCCTCCACAACGGCATTGATCTCATCTTCCGAGACATAGCAGCCCTGAATGCGCTGCGGCTTGGCATATTCCGGCTTCGAGAACAGGAGATCGCCGAGACCGATGAGGTTCTCGGCACCGGGGGTGTCCAGGATAACGCGGGAATCGATGCCGCTTGCCACATTGAAGGCGATGCGGTTCGTGATATTCGCCTTGATAAGGCCGGTTACCACGTTCGCGGAAGGACGCTGGGTCGCCACGATGAGATGAATTCCCGCAGCACGGGCAAGCTGGGCAATACGGCTGATCGAGAACTCCACCTCTTTGCCAACGTTCATCATGAGATCGGCAAGCTCGTCGATCACGATGACGATATAGGGAAGCGGCTTCTCCTCGTCTTCGATTTGTCCCTCACGCACTTTTTCGTTGTATTGCGAGATATTACGTGCCCCCACCTTGGAAAATACCTTCAGGCGACGCTCCATCTCCGCCACGCCCCACGAAAGGGCGCTCGCGGCCTCCTTGCATTCGGTAACCACCGGCACATAAAGGTGCGGGATGCCGTTATAAGGCGTGAACTCGACACGTTTGGGGTCAATCATAATAAAGCGCACCTCGTCGGGTGTTGCCCTCATGAGAATCGACATGATCATGCCATTGATCGAAACCGATTTGCCCGATCCCGTTGTTCCTCCGATGAGAAGGTGAGGCATTTTCGCAAGATCGCTTATGATCGATTGGCCCTCGACGTTCTTCCCGATGGCGATTTGCAAGGGGCCTTCACCGGCGTCACCCAAAACATCGGAGAGAAGAACGACTTGGCGCTTTTGGTTGGGAACCTCGATGCCGACGTAATTCGTTCCGGGGATCGGAGCGAAGATGCGAACGCCGGGAGCGGCAAGCGCTAAGGCGATGTCGTCGTTTAATGCCATGACGCGGCTTACGCGCAATCCAGCTGGAAGATCGACCTTATACAAGGTGACGGTCGGCCCCGGAACCCATCCGACCACTTGGGCCATTACACCGAAATCCTCAAGCGTCGCTTGCAGGCAAGCGGCCGTGTCCCGCGCCTCTGCTTCTCCGCCACCGTGACGCGTTCCCTTCGGGCTTTTCTTCAGCAGATTCATCGGCGGCAAATGATACGGTGAAGGCACCTGCGCATCCTTCGCGGTTTCGCTCTGAGAAGAGTTCTTGCCTTTCGTGGTCTGCTTGAGGCTGCGGGTCAATGACGGCGTGTTCGCTGATGACGGGCCGTTGTCCTCTTCAGGGGCGATGCGGCGCGTGCGTCCTTGTGCAAGAGATTGCGTCTTTCTGGCTCCACGGCGCCTCGACGATGGAATCTCACGTGTATTCGTGCTCGGTGAAATAAGAGAATCGTCTTCGAAAGGAGCGCTCAATTGATCTTCATTGATCGGGTGCATTTCATGGTAGGAGGTGCTTTCGTCTCCCATTGGGGCCGAACGTCCGCGAAGTCGCGATCTGCGATCGACGCTCCCTACGCCACCTCCAATGGCATGGGTCGCCATGGCGTTCATCGGATCGTATGCTTGCCGCTCTGCACGCATGATGCGTCCGGAGCGGGGGTTGTCCATCGGATAGGGGCCGGCATAGGCATGGCGATCAACGTCGCGAAAGAGAAACTTGCTGAAAAAGGATTCGCGCGGTGCTTCCCCATCATGGTTGCGTGTCGCCGAGGAGAGCCGTTCAACAAGCCCGCTCAGGGAAAAACCGACGATGGCAAGACCAGCGCAGGCGATGCCGATGAAGAAGACGCAGGATACCACCTGTCCGAAAAGCATAAGCCCAAGCCAAGCCGCGCCGGCGCCAAGATAGCCGCCATGGCTCACAAGATTGCTCTCATCGAAAAGAAGCTGAAGGTTCTCGGTTGCACCAAGCGGGCTGAAAAGAGCCGCAATGCTCAAAATGGCAATGAACACAAGCGCCAAACCGCAGGCGATACGTCCGGTAGAAGCCGTATGTTCGCCTGGGAGAAGAAAGGTTGCGCCGAGCCCTACCATAAGGAATGGGAGGATATAGGCGCCGATGCCGAAGAGCGAATGGATCATTGTGGAAAAAGCATGGGTGATGAGGGCATCGGTTGGCAAAACGGCAGCGTTGAAGATAATGGCCGCCGCAACGAACAACGCGATGCTTTCCATATCGCGCCGTACTCGTTCATCAAGCACTATGCCCTGGCGCTCGTTTGATGCTTGGGCTGAATGGCGCTTGTTCGGGGCGTTCCTTTGAGAAGATGAAAGCGCCCGACGCTGCGAGCCTGATTGGCGATTCGGTGTGTTGGCCTGTTTTCTGGGTGCCATCCCAACTCCTTCGTGCGACGAATAAGCTAAATTTGAAGTAGTTGCCCAAAAGGACTCAAAAACGCATGACAAACCATGCGCCTTTGCGCTGCTTTTTTTGATTATAGCCTATATCTCGTGAATATTCACGACGACGACAGGACGTTGACGTGTCCGTTCCCAAAGAATCGATAAAAGCGCATCGCGGGCGATCTTCTCGATCTCTTTGATGGAGGCTCCTCTTTCCAGACCCCGACGGATGCTTGAGGAGATTGCGCTTTTCGCTGCGTTCGCGATCTCTTTATCGTCACCGCCCGTTATGCCGCGCATCTCGAGTTGCACATCACCTGAAAGATGCTTTGATGCGGGCGATACCACCGCCGAAACGCTGGCAAAACCCACCTCTCCAAGCTTAGAACGATCATTGAGAACATCCTGAGAGGTGTCGCCGACGGTCAGCCCGTCCACGAACACGATGCCGCTTTGCACGGGCTCGATCTGCTTGATGCCGTTGCTCGACAATTCGAGGACATCGCCGTTTTCGAGAATAAAGATATTCTCGGGCGGAACCCCTGTCGCAGCCGCCAGATCCGCATGGGCGCGCAGATGCGTCGCCTCGCCATGGACGGGGAGGAATGCTTTTGGATGTGCCATCGAAAGCATGATCTTCAGCTCCTCCGAGCTCGCATGGCCGGAAACATGGACGCGAGC
>CANQTB010000001.1 GCA_947626665.1 uncultured Eggerthellaceae bacterium | reverse complement strand
CTCGCCAAGGTTGTGCGGCGGGATGTTCGTCGCCATGCCGACAGCAATGCCATTTGAGCCGTTCACCAGCAAATTCGGGAACCGCGCCGGCAAGACGACCGGCTCTTGAAGGCTTTCATCGTAGTTCGGCTGGAAGTCGACTGTCTCTTTGTCGAGGTCGCGCAAAAGTTCCATCGCGGCCTTGTCGAGGCGTGCCTCGGTGTAACGCATGGCAGCTGCCGAGTCGCCGTCGATCGAGCCGAAGTTGCCGTGCCCATCGACAAGCGGAACGCGCATTGAGAATGGTTGCGCCAGACGCACCATCGTATCGTAGACCGCCACATCGCCATGGGGGTGATACTTGCCGATGACATCGCCGACGGTACGGGCGCTTTTCATGTGGGGCTTGTTCGGCGTGTAGCCGGATTCGTTCATCGCGTAGAGGATACGGCGATGCACGGGCTTCAGGCCGTCGCGCACATCGGGAAGCGCACGGGAGACGATGACCGACATCGAATACTCCAAGAAGGAGGTTTGCATCTCCTTACCCAGATAGGCGGCGCGTACCGTGGTGCCAAGCCCTCCGTTTGCGCCCACGACGATTCCGCCATGGGGATTGGCGAGTTCTGTAGCTGCTTCTTCCACTATTTCTTCTGCTTCCTCTGCCGCCTCTTCGACGGTCGGCTGCGAGGCTAAATCGTCGTCTGCACTACTCGTCGACCCGTCGTCGGAATCGTCCGCCGGTTCTTCGTCGGAATTCTCGTCTTCTTTTACCGGCTCATCGAACCAGCTGTCATACGTGCCGCCGAAAACGTTCTCGTCGCCATTGCCGAACAGGCTCGGATTGTCTTCGCTTTCCCCATCAAAACCGTTGCCGGTGTTCTTCTCATCAGCCATAGTTTTCCTGTCTTGTCCTTCTCACTCAGGCACCGCGCACGGTCAGCTTGCGGCTGATCATCTTTCTTCGCGGTCAATCTTCTTTCAAATCTGACTTCTTGTCGAATAGCTAGATATCGAGATAGCGCACATCGTGTGCATGCTTCTGGATGAACTCCTTTCGCGGCTCCACCTGATCGCCCATAAGCTCGCTCACCACACGCTCAGCTTCTGCGGCGTCGTCGATCGAAACCTGCAGAAGCGTGCGCGTCGCGGGTTCCATCGTGGTTTCCCAGAGCTGTTCAGGGTCCATCTCACCTAAACCCTTGTAACGCTGCACATCGAACTTGCCCGGATCGTCGTATTCAGCAAGCGTTGAGGAAAGGGCCCGCTCGTCGTAAATGTAGCGTTCTATCTTCCCCGTACGCGAGTTTTTCTTCTTCAATCCGAAGATCGGCGGCTGTGCGATATAGATGTAGCCACGATCGATAAGCTCGGGCATGTAGCGGTAGAAGAACGTGAGCAGAAGACAGCGAATGTGCGCTCCGTCGACATCGGCATCGGTCATGATGATAATGCGATGATAGCGCGCCTTATCAGCGTCGAACTCTTCGCCGATGCTCGTGCCGATTGCCGTAATGAGCGACGAGATCGTCTCGGAGGAAAGCGAGCGGTTGAGCCCAGCGCGCTCCACGTTCAAAATCTTGCCGCGCAGGGGAAGGATCGCCTGATACTGGCGGTCGCGTGCCTGTTTGGCCGAACCACCTGCGGAATCGCCCTCGACGATGAAGATTTCTGATTGTGCCGCCTCTTTCGAAGAACAGTCGGCAAGCTTGCCCGGCAGCGAGAAAGAATCGAGCACACCCTTGCGCCGTGTCGCCTCGCGGGCCTTGCGGGCAGCCTCGCGGGCCTTAAGCGCTTGCGCCGCTTTCGTGACGATGCGCTTGGCTGGCGCCGGATTCTCCTCAAGGTATTCCGCCAACCCCCGTGTTACGGCATTTTGCACGAGCGGGCGGATCTCGGTATTGCCGAGCTTGGTCTTCGTCTGCCCCTCAAACTGCGGGTCGTGCAACTTCACCGAGATGATCGCCGCAAGCCCTTCGCGTGCGTCATCACCGGTAAGGTTTGCGTCCTTTTCTTTGAGGATGCCTTTGCTGCGTGCATATTCGTTGAGCGTACGTGTGATGGCCTGCTTGAAGCCATCAAGATGCGTACCGCCCTCGTGAGTGTTGATGTTATTGGCGAATGCCATGACCGAATTCGTGGAATAGGAGGTTGTCCACTGAAGTGCCACTTCCACGGTGCCGTCTTCGCTTTCCGCAGCGAAATAGATCGGCTTGTTCAGCGTCTCCTTGCCGTCGTTCAAATACTTCACGAAGTCGACGATACCTCCCGAATATTGGAAGGTCTCGGTCACTTCCGGCTCGCCCTCTCGAACACGTTCGTCATGGAGAACGATCTTCAGGCCTTTGTTGAGAAATGCCATCTCGCGGAAGCGATTTGCCAGTGTGTCGTAATCAAACTCGAGGGTTTCGGTGAAGATGAGCGGATCGGGCCAGAAGGTCACCTTCGTTCCCTTGTGCTTTGTCTTGCCGATCTCGTGCAGCTTTGTTTTCGTTTTGCCATGGTCGAAGGTAATCTCGTACTCTTTCCCGTCGCGGATTGTCCTCACCTCAACACGGCTGGAAAGCGCGTTCACCACGGAAACGCCAACGCCATGAAGGCCGCCGGATACTTTGTAACCTTCGCCTCCGAATTTTCCTCCGGCATGCAAGATGGTGAGCACCACCTCTACCGTTGGGATCTTCTCCTTCGGATGTTTCTCGACCGGAATGCCGCGACCGTTGTCAGCAACGGTTATGGAGTTATCCGGATGGATCCACACCTCGATGAGGTCGCAATAGCCTGCGAGCGCCTCGTCAACTGCATTGTCAACCACTTCATAAACCAAATGGTGAAGGCCGCGTGGACCGGTGGATCCGATATACATGCCCGGGCGTTTGCGCACCGCCTCAAGACCTTCCAGAACCTGAATGTCAGACGCGTTATAGTGTTCGGATTTCTGCGCCACCTGCATGCTCCTTTTCTTTTCCGTTCACAGTGTGCTTCTCATATAAGACGCTTTTGCATGTTGTCGTGTTGTTCACAGGGCACACGACAGCTGCTTTGCGCGTTTTGCTTATTATACCAAATAAACCTATTTTTTATAAACTATGCTTTGATTTGAGCCGTTTTAAGCCGTTCTCAGATGGGGTTTTGAATTTTTCCTCATTTTTTACCCATCTTTTTGAATTTCAGGTTATTTCTCGGCCTTTATCCCACGCTCAAGCGATGCTGTCATCGCTTCGATGAATCGCCTTTTCAACCAAGGATCGGCAATGCTCTGCGCCGTTTTCTCAATGTGTTCCCGTTCTCCTTGCGTGATCGTCTTTTTTGCGACTTTTCGCTGGTCATCGAGGGAGTTTGCCGTTTTAAAAGGATGGCGGTCCCTCATGCCGAGACGCGAGGGATAGGTTTTCACCACATCGATCTGCTCTCCATGGCGTTCTTTGAGCCAAAGCATGAGAAAATGTTGTTGGTTGTATAAATCCCAACGAAAACTCCCGTCATCGATGTAAAGCGATAGGGTTTTCTGCCCGCTTTCATTTTTAATATAGACAGCGTTCACATGGGAAAGCACTTCGGGTGCGTTTTCATGGTAGAGCGCTTGCGCCGCATCAGCAAACATTGCGTGCACTTCCGCAATACGCCTTGCCAAACGTGAGGCGTCGTTTCCCCGCGCCAGCTGATTTGCCTGCGATCGTATTTCATCTCCGAGCCTTATCAAGCTTGCATACATCCATTCTGAATTCTCGAAAGCTCAACGATCTGGGATGCCGCTAAAATCTCAGGAGTGAAATAATCAAGGTTCACCGTTGTGATGAATGCTTGGGCACCATCTTCAAGAAAACTCATAAGGGCATCGCGCCTTCTATGATCAAGCTCGCTCATCACATCATCAAGAAGCAGGATCGGCTTCTTCTCGAGGATAATCTCGACAAGCGTCGCTTCGGCAAGCTTCTCTGCAAGCACGATGGAGCGCTGCTGACCTTGGGAGGCGAAAAGAGATGCATCCTTTCCAGCAAGAAGAAACGTGATGTGATCAGCATGGGGCCCAACGAGCGATTTGTGTGCCGCGCGCTCCCTTTCAGCATAATCGGCAAGCGCCTCAGCTAGCGAATCACGTGCTTCATCACGGGTCATCTGAGCATTTCCCCAAGAAGGCTCGTAAGCAAGATCGAGCACTTCGCGATCGGATGATATTTCGGCATAATGGCTTTTAACGTAGGGCGAAAGCCTTTCAATGAGATTCGCGCGAAAAAACCCAAGCTGGGCACCACAGGTGATCACAAGTTCGTTTACCGCCTCAAGGTAATCGTCAGGCGCCTCATCCTTCAGTAAGCGATTCTTATGATGAATGACCTTTTCATAATCCATGAGAACTTGATGATAATGGGCTGAAAGCTGGGACCCGAGCGCATCGATCAGATGCCGCCTTTGCGCATTCGCGCCTTTTACCACCATGAGATCATCCGGAGTGAAGCAGACGGCAGGTACAAGCCCTTTTAGATCCTTTGGGCGTTTCGCTTTGCCATTAAGCATATAGCGACGACGATTGTCCGCGAGATGAAGTTCTATTTGAAGCTCTCGCGTGCCCTCTTTAACATCGATCGCAAGATGGGCAGATTCCTCCCCATGAGAAACGAGCTGTTCGGTGGTCGCATGCCGAAACGACGTGAGCGCGGTAAGAAGCTCCACCGCCTCGATCGTGTTGGTTTTCCCCGTCGCATTCTCCCCCACCAAAATGACAAGGGGATTCTCGACATCGAGCCGCAAACGATGCCAGCTGCGGAATTCCGTCAGCTCTATATGAGTGATGTGAAGAGACATGTCCTTTATGAGGAAATATGCACCGGCATGACCAGATACAGATAATTCTCTGGCGCATCAGCACGGAAAATTCCCGGCTTTAATGAGGAGATCAGCTCGATATGAACCTTCTCCGTATTGATCGCCGCAAGCCCATCGAGCACATAGGAAGAATTAAAGGCGACAACCTCGTCCTCTCCCGTGATCTCACACGAAAGCGTTTCCTCGGTATGCCCCACATCCAACACATTCGACGTGATGAGCAACGTTTGGCTATCTACATTGAAATCGAGCTTCACCGGCGTTGCAGACGTGCCCAACAATGAAGAACGCCTGATGCTGGCTTTTAGCTCCTCAAGATCGGCTGTTGCCCTCATAGACGAACTTTCTGGGAGAAGCTGCTGGTAATTGGGGAAGTTCCCTTCTATTCTCCGGTTGATCATGACGGTATCGCCGCAAGTCACGATGATTTGGTTTTCCGCAACGCCAAGCGTTAAAACCGAAGCACCTTTTGGCAGCGTCGTAAGCTCGCTTAAGAAACTCCCCGCAATGACAGCCTGAAATGCATCGACGTTCGCCTCGGGAAGTTCAGATTCAGTAAGGGCAAGGCGATATGAATCGGTGGCGACCATGCGAACTTTTCCACCATTGACAGAAATCAGCACGCCCGTGAGAATCGCTCGCGTTTCATCACGCGAAACCACCTTCACCACGCGCTTTACCATCTTGCAAAATTCCTCATAGGGAAGCTCAACTACTTGATCAGGCTCTACAACGGGAAACGCAGGGAAATCTTCCGCATTGAGTATTTTGATGGAAAAGGAGGCACCCCCTCCAATGATATGGGCGCTTTCAATATTCGTATCGATCGCTACCGCTGCGTCGGGAAGGTTCTTCACGATATCGAGGAAGTATTTACCCGGCAAAACCGCTCTGCCTTCCTCTTCTACCAATGCCGCTACACGATATTTCACCGATAGTTCCAAATCGGATGACTGCATGGTAATGCCGTCCCCCGATGCATCGAGAAGTATTCCCGAAAGCACCGGAAGCGTTGAACGCGCCGAGACGCCTTTTGAAACGATTGAAAGGGCATTGAGAAGTTCGGATTTATTGATGCTTATTTTCACGGGAACGACCTTTCTCTTTGTTTTTGCTATTGTATCCCGTTAAAGGGGTTATCCTGAGTGAAAGCTGAAAAAAGTGAAAGCTGAAAATATGACGAATATTCATAATTTATGAAAATTTTCGCTTTCAACTTTCTCTTGAAGATGAAAGAAGTTTAAAACTCCCATCTGAAATTGTGGATAAAGTGGATAACTTTTCATTTACACAGAATTAGACGTGGATAAATAAGGGGAAACCACGGTGTGTTTCAAAATTAGTGCTGGTTGCTTGTGAAAACAGTAATAATCCCAGAAAAACACATTTTTCAATATTTCGTTATTGAACTGGGAAAACCTAATTTTACGAAATTGCAATACCTTGTTTTTTGCAATTCTGCTTTCTTTCCAGGCAGCATTCGTGCTATTCCTTTTAACTCCGTGCGACGATCAGGCGAAACCGAAGATGATTGAAAAGTCAAGAAAAAATTTGAAAGTTTTTCACCAAAGCATTTTCTCGACGAAAGGACTTTTTCGTTTTAATTCAACTTTCTCCACTTTTTATGAATAAAATGTTGATAACTTTGAAAGCTAAAGAAAGTTGTACAGTGAGACAATATTGAAAACCATGTATCGCGAACGACTCGTTATGAGGAAAAGCTGAAGACAGTGGCATGAGGCTTCACTACGTTAGAGGAGGAAAGGAGGAATCACGTGGAAAAAACGATAATAAACCAAGAAGAATCACGTGATTCCTCGTTCGATTTCGTCTCGCAAACTGCTCGTATTGCGGTATATGACGACCTTCGCTCAGTGCCACGTGTAATCGAAATACCTCCTGCCCATACGGTGGAATTTATCGAAAAGCTCTCGACATCCGTTTATGAGAACGCCCGTCTGCAAGGCGGAAAAATCCCCTACACCGTTATTCGCGAGGTGGCTGAAAATTTCATCCATGCAAGATTCCAGGAAATTGTTGTTTCCATCATCGGAGAGGGAAACACTATCCGTTTTGCCGATCAGGGGCCGGGCATCGAAGACAAAGATAACGCTCAGCGCCCGGGTTTCACCTCAGCAACCGAACCTATGAAACGCTATATCCGCGGTGTTGGCTCCGGCCTTCCCTATGTAAAGGAATACATGGATTATTCAAATGGGATGATCACCCTTGAAGATAATCTCAACACGGGCTCTGTCGTCACCATCAGCCTCACTCCCTTTCACGACCAGATACCCTCCCCTCTTCCGGAAATGGAAAGAGAATCTTCACCGAAACATCCCTCAAATGCCGTTTATGCATCAACACCATTTCTTTCTGCTCATGCAAAACAATTTCTTCCCCTCCTCTATCAGGAGGGCCAGCTTGGAGTAACAGATCTTTCGAATCTCACCAAAGTGGCTCTTTCCAGCACTCATCAAACGCTTTCGAAGCTTGAGGAAGCAGGGCTGGTAAAACGTGTCGGGAAAAAACGTGCACTTACTGATGAGGGAAAAGCGGTTGCAAAAAGTTTTCTTGAGTGACCAAATAAACTTTCCTGAGTATTTCTTTCAATTCCGCCACCAAAAAGTCTTCTCTCGTATAATCTGTTTCGCAAAACAGTGAGAAAAAGCATTCAATGCTTTCAGATTATAAAGTGAGTAGAACTATGGTTGATTTTCAAAACCTCAATGAAGAATGGTCACGTGTTTGCAGCTCCATTACATCACGTGAGGAAGTTGACGCAAGTCAGATCATCGCGTTCTTCTCTCGTCTTCGTCCTCAGGCGATGAGCGAGGGGTTTCTCATGCTCACTGCGGAAAATGATTTTATGAAGCAGTGGATCGAACGCCATTATCTTTCACTCATTAAGAATGCCCTCAAGGAGCTTTATCAGGTAGATTTCACGGTTCTCATTGAAGTTGATCCAACAATGTCAGCTCCTGTTTCTCAAAACACTACGACAAACTCACCTGAAAAATCAGCGGCCCAGCAGAATGCTTTTCCATCCTCTGGTAACAAGGTTCAGGAAAAGCCGATCCCCTCGGCCAACTCGGCGTCAAACAATGATGGATCTCTTAGCCAGCTGCAAAGAGGCAATCCGCTGCAAGATGATGATCCAAAAGTGCTCTCTGAACGTAAGAACACACCAATAGATCAGCATTTCAAAGAGTCAATGCAGAAAAATACGATGTTTGGCGGCACTATCAATCCAACAGCTCAGCTGACGTTTGAAAACTTCGTCATCGGCGATTCCAATCGCATGGCTTATTCAATGGCTGTCGATGTGGCGGAAAATCCTGGTCGTACCGCCTTGAATCCCCTTTTCATCTATGGAAAGAGCGGCCTCGGGAAAACGCATTTGCTCAGGGCAATACAAAACTATATTGATGAGACCTCGCCTCTCATGACAACGGTCTATGTAGACTCAGCCGATCTACTCAATGATTTTACCGAAGCATCTATCGCTCACGACAAAGAGAAATCATCCTTCAAGAACTTCAAAACACGTTACCAACAGGCGGACATTCTCCTTATAGACGATATTCAGTCACTTCAAGGAAAACGCCAGACACTGGAAATCGTGTTCGAGGTTTTCAATAAACTTATTGGTTGGGGAAAACAAGTGGTGCTTTCAGCCGACCGCGCTCCAAAGAACATCGACATCGATGAACGATATCAATCACGCTTTTCGCAAGGCGGAATCGTGGACATTCAACCCCCGTCGGTTGAAACAAAGCTTGGCATCATCAAAAGCTTCATCAACCAATATCGCATCAATGATGATAAGCCCAATCTTCAAATACCCGAATCTGTCCAACTTTATATCGCAGAAAACTCGGGTTCGAATATTCGAGAACTGAAGGGTGCCATTACAAAAGTTATCTATCATATGGAATTTTTCCATCAGCCAAACCCTGGCGTTGAGGATG
The DNA here is from genome assembly GCA_947626665.1 of uncultured Eggerthellaceae bacterium. Taxonomy (GTDB): domain Bacteria; phylum Actinomycetota; class Coriobacteriia; order Coriobacteriales; family Eggerthellaceae; genus CANQRF01. The sequence continues at coordinate 28,282 of CANQTB010000001.1, read as the reverse complement.
TGAGGATGGTGCTCGAAAGCTTTTTCACCCCCGCGCTTTCCCATACCCTTACTGTTGAGGATATACAGAAGGAAGTTGAATCATTCTTCAAGATCTCCCATAAAGACCTCATAGGCCCTTCACGTGCAAAGGAAATAGTGCAACCGCGCCAGATCGCAATTTATCTTTGTCGCCAGATGACTGATCTTCCTTTCAACACCATCGCCAAGCGCTTCAATCGCGATCATTCGACGGCAATGCACTCGGTTGATGTAATGGAAAAACTTATTCGCGAAGACCGAGGCATCCAAGAAGAGGTTGAAACGCTGAAGCATATCATTCGCGAGCTGTAAGCGTCCATCGATCACTAATATCATCTGCGATCGATTCCCCGATGATATTGTGCGGGAAATCTTGGGGCACGGTTGTTGATTGTCTTGGCATAACAAGCGGATGAAATGCATAAATCTTGGGAAAGATAAGGAAGTCATTTTTCTCCATGGAAAAATCTCTGGTGTTTTCACTTTTCAATGCGAATATCTTTTTTTCGTTTATCAGCACAAACGATAGTTTTCAACATATCCACCGCCCTTATTACCATAAACAACCTCTCTTTAATAAAAAGAGCAGTTGTAAGGAAAAGCATTCATAAATAATCTGCTTTGGCTAACGGAAAGGTATCGGATCTCTGCCCTGAAAGGCTATTCTGCTCCCCTAAGATCGTAGGTATAATCCCTCAACGCTGATGAATTTTTTCATTGACTTGAAGTAAAGTGCTTAGTATGCTTTTGCAGTTACGCTTTTGTCATGAAAGGGAAATGATATGAAACGCACGTACCAACCGAACACACGAAAACGTGCTAAATGCCATGGCTTCCGCGCTCGTATGTCAACGAAGGCGGGAAGGCATGTTATTGCACGTCGCCGCGCGAAGGGACGTAAGCGTCTCTGTGTCTAAGATTGAAACGATTCGATCGAAAGACGAAATATCCCGCATATTTCATGAGGGAAGATACGTCAAGACTGCTTATGTTACCTTTATTGTAGAACACGGCCAATCTGGTCGTGTTGCTTTTATTGCGGGGAAAAAGCTTGGAGGCGCCGTTGTAAGAAACCGGCTGAAACGTCGATTACGCTCCCTTTGTCGTGATCTTGGAGGCCCTTGGCAGGATTACGACGTGATATTTCTTGCAAAGTCGGCCCTGAAAGATGCGAATTATAGTAAAGTTCTTAAATCATGCGAACAGCTACGAAAGAAAGAGCCTTTAGTGCGATGAAATTCTTAGGCATCATAAAGAAAATACCGGTCAAGGTAGCCGTGATGCTCATAATGTTTTACCGCGCGGCTATTTCTCCGTTATTTCCTTCGTGTTGTCGCCATATTCCCACTTGTTCGGAATATGGCTTGCAGGCATTTCAACGTTATGGCTTTTTAAAAGGATTTGTTTTGACTGCGAAGCGTATATTACGCTGCCGACCTGGCGGAACTTACGGCTATGACCCCTTACCGTAAGACGCCTTAACGTATAGAGGAGATATTCATCTATGTGGGAAGTATTTAAGGATTGGATATTCGATATCATCCAATTCTTCTATAGTTTTTGCGGTGACTGGGGTCTTGCTATCATCATTGTCACGGTGATTTTCCGTATTCTCGTCGCGCCCTTGATGTATAAGCAGACAAAGTCGACGTATCAGATGCAGAAAATACAACCGAAGATTCAAAGCATCCAAGAGCGTTTCGCCGACGACAGAGTAAGACAAAGCGAAGAGATGCAAAAAATCTATGCCTCGACGAAGTTCAATCCTTTGGCAGGCTGTCTCCCGATGCTGATCCAGCTTCCTATCTTCGCTGCATTATTCCAAGTTCTTCGTGAGCTTCCTGTTCATATCTCAGGATATCAAACGGTTGATGTTGCGCAGGCGGTGCAAGATCCTGCCTTACTGGATCAATTGCTCAATGGTCCGGTTCGTTTCTACGACATCATCCCGAGCTTAGAGCTGTCTCCGGCAAATGCTATCAATGTGAGTTTTGGAACATTTGTTCCCTATATGATTTTGCTTCTTATTTTTGCTGGAGCGACCTTCATTCCGATGGTTATTCAGCAGCTGAAAACCAACAATAATGCGCAGCGAACACAAATGATTGTGATGGCAGTCGTTATGACAGCCTTTATGTTGTGGATTGGTTGGGGCTCACCTGCTGGCGTGTTGCTCTTCTGGGGAGCTTCATCCGTTATCGGTATTTTGCAGAGCCAGCTAACTCTTCGCCACTTCAAGAAGAAGGACGAGAAAGAAGAGGCTCTGTTGGCAGAAACTGCTCCGGTTGAGGTTTATGTAACACGGAAGGCCAAGAAAGCACGTCCAAAGAAGAAGCGTTAATAAAATCTATGGGAGATGCCTGTTGGGAGTTGTGGGTATGGAAGAAGAAGAAATTACTCAGATGGAATCTGACGATCAAGAACCGGAAGTAACTGACGAGATGCTCGATGAGATTGCCGATACGGCAATTGATGTGTTGCAGAGCATTTTGAAGTTTTTCAATGTTGGTGAAGTGACAATCGATGAATATGAGGGCGACGAGGGCGAGCTGATTCTTGATATCACAGGGGAAAGTCTTGCTATTCTTATCGGCCGCCATGGCAAGACCCTTGAAGCGCTACAGTTTGTTGTTTCCGCAATCACGGTACGTCGTATTGGATATCGCTATCCCGTGATTGTTGATATTGAAGGGTATAAGAGTCGACAGCGCCAAAAACTTGAAGCTCTTGCTCGTTCCTCGGCTAATCGTGCCGCATCGCAACATCGTAATGTGAAATTACGCCCCATGACCCCATATGAGCGCCGAATTATTCATATAGCCTTACGCGATGATGAAAGGGTAGAAACCGCATCGGAGGGCGAAGGAAGCAATCGTCACGTTGTCGTCATCCCGACACATGCATGAACAATAAGAAAGAATCCCTGATCAATCAATACGTTCGCCTTGTCATCAAAGCGAATGAGCGGATCAATTTAACCCGTATAATCGATAAAGAGCAATCGAGAATCCTCCATGTGGAGGATTCTCTTTCTGCATTGCCAGAATTGAATAACGCTCCTCAGGGGCTTTATGCCGACATGGGATCAGGTGGAGGATTTCCTGGGGCTATTCTTGCGATTGAAAGTGGAAGGACGACATATCTCATTGAATCCGTTAAGAAAAAAGCCGCAGCGGTATCAGAAATTATCCAAAGGTGTGGGCTAACTGAGCAAATACATGTCTGCGATAAGAGAATAGAGGCAGTTGCTTGTGAAATGAGAGGGCAATTCTCTGTTGTAACGGCTCGGGCACTTGCATCTCTTCCTTCTTTAGTTGAGCTTGCTTCTCCCCTTCTCTGTCATGGGGGAATTCTCATTTGCTATAAATCTCAAAATATCGAAGACGAAAAGAAGCAAGCTCAAGATATGTCTGCGCAGGTAGGCATGAAAGAGAAATCGACGCGAAAATTTGTTTTGAGTGATAAGGTGACTAAACGTGAGATAGTCACATATGAAAAAGTTGGAGAACCAAAAATTTCCTTACCGCGAAAAATGGGCTTCGCGCAAAAACATCCTCTCTAAAATGTTTCACGTGAAACATTTTTCTTCCGATGTTCGGAAGAACGTCGGAATGATCTGTCGCTATGAGGGCTTCCAGCGCCCCATCTCCTCTCTTGTGCACGGAACTCTTCGCCAGAATCGATCTGTCGCTTGCCACATGGTAAGTGATCTTGCAAAACATGCCACTGGGTATGTTTTGTGTGTGCGAAGTGAACTCGACCGGTCAACGGGGAAATCTTGGGCACGAGAAGAACCCTCGCTCACTTACTAGCGTCTATCTGAGCGAGAAAAAGTTTTTACGTTCCGCTCGGGCGAGGGTCTTATCTGTTCAAGGGCCTCGCGGACGTTGAGCGGATTCGCCGCTTTCAGCATTCTGGCGAATCTCTCAACTGCTCGGCATTCACTCTTGGGCTCCCTCAGCCCCTCGCGAAAATACACGAACCACGTAATAAAAATCTAGGCAAAGAGAATTCTTTGTTTTATTCTTACAGAAAGCACGAAAGGAGGCGCCTGTGGGATTTTTTGATAGTCGCAAACGTGACAAAAAAGTAGCAGAGACTGTCGAGGAAGAGAAAATAAATCCGCAACAGGAACAGAAAAAGGAAATCGATATTGAGGACGTTGAGGTTGTTATTCGTGATGTAACGCCTGAAGACCGTACCGATTTCAAAGAAATCAAGTCTTATAAAGACAAGAAACCCGTCAATCGTGTCGTTGGACAAACGAAGATAATCGCTATTATCAACCAAAAAGGCGGAGTAGGTAAATCAACAACGGCAATTAACCTTTCTGCTGCACTCGGAGCTCGGGGAAAACAGGTTCTTCTTGTCGATTTAGATCCTCAAGGCAATACAACAAGCGGATTAGGGATCGAGAAGAGTTCGGTGCCGAGCAGTGTTTACGATATCTTGCTCAACGAGATGCCAATCGAGGAAGCAATCCTGCCCGATATTTATCGCGGATTGGATTTGGTGCCGGCAACAATCGATCTAGCTGGAGCTGAAGTTGAGCTTGTTCCCGTGATGGCGCGTGAGAACAGGCTCAAGAGCGCTATTGGCGTTATGAGAGGGAAATACGACTATATTTTTATCGATTGTCCGCCATCTCTTGGACTTCTCACCGTAAATGCTCTTGCAGCTGCAGATAAGCTCCTGATCCCGATACAATGCGAGTTTTATGCATTGGAGGGCGTGACAAAACTTCTTGATTCAATGAAACGTGTCAAAACACACATAAATCCATCTCTTGAGATTTTTGGCGTTCTTCTTACTATGTATGACGGAAGGACAATGCTTTCACGTCAAGTAGCGGAAGAAGTACGTCGTTATTTTGGGAAAGAAGTGTTTGAAACGCTTATTCCGCGAACCGTTAAACTTTCAGAGGCGCCAAGTTTCGGACAGCCTATTATCGAATATGATCCAACGGGAAAAGGTGCCCAAGCTTATGTGCAATTAGCAGAGGAAGTGATCAAACGTGGCTAAAACGACAAAAGGAGGCCTGGGAAGAGGCCTCGGATCGCTCTTAAATGCGACTACTGAGGATCACGCACGCGAAGTAAATGTTGTTGTTGATGAAAAACGTGCTGAAGAAGCGATAATTGTAGAACGGTCAGTTCAAACTGAGAAAGTTTCACCAATACGTGAGCAAAAACCTATTGATAACGGTGCAACGTCACCACAAGCAGCAAATAGGGGGCAAAAAGAGTCTTCCGAAGATAATATCGAAATAAAGGAAATCGTCACTCGCCAGGTAGAGGAAGTTCCTATAAACGAAGTTTCGCCGAATCCCGATCAACCACGAACAAGCTTCAATAAGGAAGAGATCGAGGAATTAGCGGCATCCATTAAGAAAGATGGTGTACTTCAGCCTATTCTCGTTCGTATGATCATGCCAAACACCTATCAAATCATTGCAGGTGAAAGACGTTGGCAGGCATGTAAATCTCTCGGCATGAAGAAAATCCCCATTCGTATCAAAGAGGCCGATCCTGACAAGGCATTGGAGCTTTCCCTTATAGAGAATTTACAACGTGTTGACTTGAATCCGATCGAAGAAGCCTACGGATACAAACGATTGATGGAGCGTCAAAAGCTTACACAGTCCGATGTTGCTCAAATGATGTCGAAAGGGCGCTCGACAATAGCCAATGCGCTTCGCCTTCTTGATCTTCCAGAATCGGCACAGCAGCTACTTTACGAAGAGAAGATCACTCCCGGGCATGCACGTGCCATTCTCTCTGTTCCGACGAAGGAAAATCGCGAAAAGCTTACGCAAAAAGTTATAGCCGATAATTTAAGCGTGCGAGAGACGGAAAATATTGCGAGGCTTCTCTCTGGTAAGAAATCCACATCAAAGCGCGAACCTCTTCCTGAGCGTTATACCTCGGTGGCACATGCCCTGCGTAAAATTCTTAATACCAATGTGAGAGTGAAATCATCTCACGGAAAGAACAAGCTCGAGATAGAGTTCAAAGACGAAGAAGAGCTTGAGAAACTTTTTGATAGCTTAAGTGCCACTACTGCCTAAATAAATGTTTCACGTGAAACATTAATGTTCCGCCGTTTTGACAAACAGCGGAACAAGCTGACGCTGTGTCTTCTTCCCGCACGCAATTTTTCCCCTTTCACCCTTGCCCTCGTGTACCAAAGTACACTCAGCCGGGTGACGGGGAAATCTCACGTACGAGGAGAACCCTCGCTTACTTACTAGCTTAACCTAAGAGACAAAATGTTTCGCGAGGGGCAGAGGGGGTTGAAAGTGAATGCCGAGCGGTGTGCCACGTAAGGCCGCAGCCTCTATTACGCGCGCTGTTCGGAAAAACGTCGCAATTAGAGAGAGTTCTTCAATTGGCCGCAGGCGCCCATGATATCGGCACCACGTGAATTACGCACAGTTGTTTCTATATGATGCTGAATGAGTGTGTTTTGCCATTGGTTGAGGGTTCTCGATCCAGAAGGTTTAAAACCTTCGTCGCCGGTGTCATTCAACGGGATGAGATTAACATGGCAATGCAGATATTGACAGAAATCGATAAGAGCCTCAAGGCATGCGGGGGAGTCGTTAACCTTATCGATCAGCACATATTCCAACGTGAAGCGCCGTCTTGTTTTCTTGTAATACGTTATCAGAGCCTGATGAAGCATATCAAGTGGTTGCGAGGCCATTTTCGGCATCAGCTTATCGCGAAGGCTCTGGATCGCAGCATGCAAAGAAACAGCTAAGGTGAATTGATCAGGTTCGGAAGCGAGACGTTCGATTCCTTTAATCATTCCGCTTGTTGAAATGGTGATATGGCGTGAACCAATCGCCATCCGATGAGGATCGTTAAGGACGTGCAAAGCGTCCATAAGGTTATCGTAGTTGAGAAATGGCTCCCCTTGCCCCATGGCAAGCACATGGGAAACCCTCATATTGAAATCGTTCTGAGCGATGATAACTTGGTCAACAATTTCATCAGCGCGGAGGTTCCGTTGAAATCCCTCGCGTCCGGTTGCGCAAAAGATACATTGAAGTGGGCAGCCAACCTGCGTAGAGAGGCAAACGCTCAGGCGATCTTTCTCCTGGGGCATAGCAACCATTTCGATCAAAGAGTCATCATCGAGTTGCAATACGTATTTACGAGAACCATCACGTGATATCTGGCGATTGTAAATGCGCGGGGGAAGCAAGGGAAACCGTTCCTTAAGCGCCTTTCGGAAAGAAGCGGGGAGGTTTGTCATTTCATCATAGGAAAGAACCGGATGAACAAACAGCCATTCGACAAGCTGTTTTACCCGATAGGAAGGCTGACCCAAATCGGTGACCACTTGTTTTAGGTTTTCTTCAGAGTATGTTCTTAATACGTCTGCCATCACACGATATTATAGTAAAGTAAGGCGACAGATAGCGAGAGGTTTCAAGGAGAACATTCGCCAATGACATGCTTAGAACATATGTACGATGGTTTTCTTCAAAGTGAAAATATCGCGAACTCTGAGTTTGCACAGACAACAACGGTAGCGGTGCTTGCAGGCGGCTCCAGCACCGAACGGGACATTTCACTCGCTTCCGGAAAGGCGACACAGGAAGCGCTTCAAGAGGCGGGATTTCGCACGCAAATGATTGATCCTGCGCAGAAAGATCAGATGCGTCTTCTCTTTGAGACCCCGTTTGATGTGGCATTTCTCTGTCTTCATGGAAAAAATGGGGAAGATGGTTCGATACAGGGCTTTCTTCAGACAATAGGTGTGCCCTATACCGGATCGGATGTTTCTGCCTCTGCGCTTGCCTATGACAAATCAAGGGCAAAGTCTGTCTATCGTGAAGCCGGAATTCTCGTACCGCGTTCAATCGAGGTAAATCGGCAAATGGTGGCTGAGGATGAAGAGGCCCTCGATCGCATCGCAAAAGAAGTTGCCCGAGAATTTTTACCCCTCTGTGTTGTCAAGCCCGTATGTGAGGGAAGTTCATATGGCGTTTCCATCGTCGGGACGGAAGAGGATGTGAAGGAAGCCCTGAAGAAAGCGTTCGACATCGCAGAACGTGTTCTCATCGAACAATTTGTTCAAGGGAGGGAGTATACCGTTGCCGTCGTAGGTTCAAATGTTGCCCACGCACTTCCCGTGATAGAGATCGTGCCAAAGAATGAATTCTATGATTTCGCATCAAAATACGAACCAGGTGGCTCTGAGCATCTGTGTCCGGCACCTCTTTCAGAGGAGAAAACAGAAGAAGTGAAGAAATTGGCGATCAAGGCGCACCAAGCTCTTGGGTGCAGCGGGGCATCGCGTTCGGATTTTATCTTGGATAGCGAAGGGCGGTTTTGGATATTGGAGACGAATACCATCCCCGGCATGACAAAAACCTCACTTTTGCCGGATGCGGCCCGTGCAGAAGGTGTCGAGTTTCCTGAGCTATGCGCTCGATTGGTGAAAATGGCGCTCAGTTCAAGCTAAAGTTACGTGAAGAGCGAGAACAAACCCCAGATGATCAAAGCGACCAGAAGCAGCAAAAAGATCCAACTGACAGCGTAGCACCCTTTATTTCCTGCACGTCCTTTTTCAATAAGCTTCTCACTCAATGAACGGTGGGTTTTAAGTATTGCCGTACCGCGCTTTTTCTCGGGAAGCGCGATGGTCTGGCTGGGAAGCCATGTTCCGTTGCATTCGATGATTTTTTGAACACTTTGGCTTCCGAGATCGAGAAGCGGTCTTACCCCTTCGCCAATTTTTTTCGAGAGATTTTGGATGAAAGCCTCAAACGCGGGCTCTTCCCCCTTGTAAGCGATAACCGCAGCTTGTCCCCAGTAATAACCCGGCTCGGGCTGATCGGTGAAAGCGGTAAAGGAGAGAATGGCGGTAATGGCAAGCCCTCGAGCAGCTAAAACAGAGAGCTGCCGCGAGAATTCCTCATCGAAATATCCAACACGCTGATCGAAGCGGCTGATCAACCAGGCCCGGTGTTTGTTTTCGAGTGTGAGCTTAACCTCCAACACATCGCCGACAAGGCAATCCGCTCCGAGAAGAACAGCAGCATCGCTCTTCGATACGGTCGAGAAATCATGGTAACACGCGAAAAAATCTTCCATAACGCCTCTTAAAGTGGAGCTTTTGGCCTATACGCATAACTTCTTGATAAAGTTGCTTCGTATCATAGTCGAGGAAATGGACGTTGACAAAGGATACTTTGAAGAGAAAACGATAGAATAGGGCGAATAGAAAAGCGAAGGGAAAGGTTAACGCAGCAAGAGAACCATGAAAATTTCGTCATCAGACATGAAAGTCATGGAGACCATGAAGACGCTTACACCCTTCCTGAGTGCAAACACGCCCAATGACGTGGCATGGCGTTATGCGCTTTTACCGTCACAGTCCCAAAAAGCCGATTATGGCGAGCTTGATACCAATATCGTCATCGTCGACACAGAGACGACGGGATTGTCGTTTCGTCATGATGAACTGATACAAATCGCCGCGGCACGCATGGAAAAAGGGCAGATCGTCGATGAGTTCATGACATTCGTAAACCCGGGCAAACCCATTCCCGACGATATTGTCCATTTAACAAATATCCATGATGATCAGGTGAAAGATGCGCCCTCATCAGAAGAGGCCCTCGAGGGGTTGGTGGCGTTTGTCAAAGATGCGAAAATCGTTGCCCACAACGTGGAGTTCGACCGTGGGTTTACGACACAACGCCTTGCCGGGTCTGCCTTGCTTGACAATCTGTGGATCGATTCGCTGGATTTGGCACGGATCGCCCTGCCTCGAATGCGCTCTCATCGTCTTATCGACCTCGTGAAAGCATTTGGGGCCCCTCTTTCCACGCATCGAGCTGACGAGGATGTAGCGGCCACGTGCTCCCTCTTCCGCATTCTCCTCGCTGCGGTGGATGCGATGCCCGATGAGCTAGTTGCGCTTATAGCGAAGATGGCACCGGCGGAGATCTGGTCGACGGTGGAAGTGTTTCGTATCTTCTCTGAACGGAAAGACCTGGGAAAAACATCTTTTTCCCTCTCGCATCTGCGAAAGAGCCGGCTTGCTTCGGCAGGCGGGCAAGCCGGAGCGCATCAAAACGGAAAGAATGCCCATGGTTACCATGAGAAGGTGCAGAAAAGAGAGCTTTCTCCTGAAGAAAGCATGCTTCTGAGGTTTCCCTCAGAGGCCGAGATTGATCGGGCATTCTCGAAAAAAGGCCTCGTTGGGGATTTTTATCCGGATTATGAAGGACGCTCAGAGCAGCGTGAGATGGCTCGAGCGGTTCGCCATGCCTTTGAAACTTCTACCAATCTTGCCATTGAAGCGGGAACAGGCGTTGGCAAGTCGATGGCGTATCTGGTTCCTGCCGCTCTTTTGGCATATCGCAATGATATCGGCGTCGGTATTGCCACGAAAACAAATGCCCTGCTTGATCAGCTGATCTCAAAAGAGCTCCCCCTTCTTGCGAGTTCGATACCTTTGCATGATGAAACACAGGAAAAGCCGCTTACGTATACGGCGCTCAAAGGATTTCCCCATTATGCGTGTTTGCGAAAAATTGAGCGCATCGCCAAAGAGGGGCCGCGCTTGAAAAACGTCAACAATATCATGTATTCGCAGGCTGCCCCGCTTGCGGCTTTGCTTTCGTATATCGAGCAGACCGAATATGACGATCTTGACGGGCTGAAGATCGACTATCGTCTTCTGCCGCGACGAGCTATCACCACGACAAGTCATGAATGTTTACGGAGAAAGTGCCCGTATTACGGAAATGCCTGCTTTGTGCATGGAGCACGGCGAAAGGCCGAAAACGCGCATATCGTTGTGACAAACCAGAGCCTTTTGTTTTGCGATGTAGCCGCAGAGGGGGGGTTGCTGCCCCATCTGAACTATTGGGTCATCGATGAGGCGCATGGAGCGGAACGCGAAGCTCGCTCGGCGCTTTCTTTGCGCATCGAGAGCGCCACGATCCATCGCATGCTTGAAAAGAGTCCGGCGTTTTCCCAAGCCATGAACTATCTTTCAACGGATTTCGAATATGCACTGTGCAATAAGGCGCGGATTGCCTTTGATGGGTTTGCTTCGGCTGCGAGGGAATTGGGCTCGCATTTCTCCGATCTGCTCTATTTTGAAACGGGGCGCAAGACAAAGGGATATGAAACCTGTGAGCTTTGGATAAACGACGATATACGAGCCTCATCGATCTTCTCCGCTTTAACGGGTTTTGCGCGGGTGGCGATCGATCAAGCCGAAAAGGCCATAACGGCGATGCAGGACCTTGTTGTCTTGCTTGATGATAAGGAAGGGGCGGAAACGTGTCAGCGCGAGATCGCATCTCTCACGCTGTTCATGAAAGACCTCATCCAGGCGGCAGACGTCATTATCTTCCATCCACAGCCGGCATATGTTTATTCGGCTACATTGTCGAAGAAGCACGAGCAAACCGAAGACAAGCTGGAAGCGCAGCTCCTCCATGTGGGAGATTGTCTCAACGAAACGTATTATGCCAACACGAACGCGGTTGTGTTTTCCTCCGCGACGCTAGCCGTAGGGAAGAGCTTCCAAGCGTTCGAAGAGGCGATGGGCTTGAATGAGACCGAGGCGTCACAAACAAAGACCCTCATGCTTCATTCGAGTTTCGATTACGATCGCAACATGGCGATTTACGTTATCAACGATTTACCCGAGCCCAACGACGCACATTACCTTGCTGCTCTCCAACGGCTTTTGATCGATGCCCATATCGCACAAGGCGGATCGATGCTTACGCTTTTTACCAATAGACGCGAGATGGAAGCGTGCTTCGAAGAAGTTTCTCCGGCGCTGAAGGCACATGGACTTCGCCTTGTTTGCCAGAAATGGGGCGTGTCGGTGAAAGGGCTGCGAGATGATTTTCTCTCCGATAAAAGCCTTTCGCTTTTTGCGTTGAAGAGCTTTTGGGAAGGCTTCGATGCCCCAGGTTCGACGCTTCGTGGAGTTATCGTGCCGAAGCTGCCGTTTGCAAAGCCCTCCGATCCCCTTTCATGCGAGCGCATGGCACGCGATGATGCTGCGTGGCGTCGCTATACGCTTCCCGCCGCTGTGCTTGAAGTGAAGCAAGCGGCGGGACGTCTGATTCGGAAGGCCGATGATAGGGGAGTGCTTATCCTTGCCGATCGTCGTCTTGTGACAAAAAGCTATGGGAAGGCGTTTCTCAACTCGATGCCGTCGAAGAATATTTCGGTGCTCTCCGTGCATGAGGCAACGGAAAGATTGCGGCGCTTCGATGCGTGATGGAACGCAAAAGGGCAGGTTGAGTGTTTAAAAAGAAACACAAGCTCTTTTCGGGAGCATACGTTAAGCGTCAGACACAGGGAACCTCGAACGAGATTTCCTTCAGCGTGCTCGACGCTATAAGCGAAGAATCTTCCGACGGTGCGCAGAGCACCCCCTCGCTTCCTCTCACCGAGCAAAACGTCAAGGCGACGATGAAGAAAGCGAACAGCGCCTTCGTGCCGCCGATCAATGAGATCAAACGACGGAAAAGGTCACGCCGTCGCCGTCAGGCGCTCATCGCCTCGCTTGTCATAGTTGTAGTAGCCGTTGTCGTAGGCTTTGCCGCAACGGCGATCGGAAATATCATTCAAAACAACACCAACCTGCATGCATCGTTTGTTCAGGCCATTGAGGAAATAAGCTCCACCGATGAGCCGCTGATCTCCCTTGATGAGCTTATTGCTGATCGTATTGAGGAAAAGGGCAATTATCTCACGCCGGCAAGCGCCTACGTTTCCTCGCTTGACGAAAGTGAGAAGGCATTCAACAAGCTCGCTCCTTCCTTGAAGACCGCCAAATCGCAACTTGAGCAGGATCGTAGCGTGATTGAAGACCTCAAGGCGCAGCTTAACGGCGACGATGCAGGAACCGCAGATCAGGCCATTGTCTCTATCGATGCTCGTATTGCGATGATCGATATGGGCAGCAAGCTCCTAGAAGAATCCTTCGAAGCGGAACGTGCGGTGAAAGAGGCTTACAATGGATGGCAGCTTTTGGTATCCGCCGACACGATGTCGCGCGATGCGGCAGTACTCGCTTCGCAGACGGGGCAAGAAAATGCTCAACGTGCGCTCGAGCTCGACCAGCAAGCGAAGAAGCAGTTTGAGGAGGCGCTTGCCTCTTTTGATGATGTAGCCAATAGCGTTGAGGATAGCGATCTGGGAAGTTATATCGATTATGTAAAAAAGCGCATAGAAGCAGCCGGATACGCCATCGCTGCTGATCAAGCCTATATCGACCGCGATAAGGAGGCACTCGCCGAGCAAACCGACCTCTATACCAAGGCAGATGAAGAGGCGACGGCTCTTGCCGAAAAGCTCGATGGTGATCCTTCCGATGCAATATCACGCCTTGTCGCTGCCCCGTTGTCCGAGGATATCGATGCTTATTCGGAGGAACGCCAACGTGCCGGACAGACGGATGCCTATCTGCGTGAATATTTGGGTGATACGGACAAATAGCGTATAATCAATTCCGTATATGCCCTTACGGGATGGTATATTGACGTGCCATAACACGCCAAGGAGCCAAAAAGTACCAGAAAGGCGAATTCATGGCTGAAATACAAGACCATGTAGCGTATTTGTCGCAAGAGATCGGCTCGCGTCCTGCAGGAACCGAAGAGGAGCAGGCGGCGGCGCAATATATCGCAAATGAGCTTCAACATGAAGCAGGGCTTTCCGCGGTGATTGAAGATTTCAACTGCATTATCGATTACGAGAAAACGACGATCATCGTGTGCGTCATCGCGTTCGTGTTCGCGATGCTTTCCCTGTTCATCCCCTTTATGGCGGTACCTGCCATCATCATAACGGTGATTACGGCGGCAATCTATGCGATGGAGGCGTTCGAAAGGCCGGTTCTTTCACGAATGCTCAGCAAGGGATTGAGCCAGAACGTGGTGGCACATTATGTGCCCGACTATTCTGCCAAACAAGGAGGGAGTCGTCGGCGCAAGGTCATCCTCGTTGCCCATTACGATAGTGGCAAGCTGCGCCCCGATCTTCATAGCGGCTTGGCGTCGCTGATGCCGCTTATCATGCGCATCGAGCTCGTTTGCATGATCGTGCTGCCCCTTCTCGTTATCCTGCATGGAATTTTCCTTCCGAATCTTGCCGGAGCCGGTTTAGTGGTGCTCCGCGTGATAACGATAATCGTTGCCGCCTTTGCGCTGATCGCGGCAATCGGAGCATTTATGCGCAAGACTGCGAAATACAGCGTGGGCGCCAACTGCAATGCTTCTGGTGTCGGTGTTCTTATGGGGCTTGCCGAACAGATCAGCTCTGCACGCCGTTATGCCTATACGGCCCAAGAAAGCCCTTCGCCCGAGTTCTTAGGCGAGGCAGATGGCCAGCCTGTTGTTCATGGCTTAGAGGCGGCATTTGCGGCAGGAGTGGTTCCTCAAAATGCCGACCTCGTTTATAACGAAGCGGTTCAGCCGAATGCGCCGATCGATCCCGACGCCACCGTCGCGTTCAATCGCCTGAACATCGCCGCTGCAGCGGCAAGCCCATCTCCTGCAGCTTCAGGCGAGCTGGGAAGTGCCGAGGAGCGGCTTGAGGCGGCAAAGCAAGCCATCGAGGCTTTCACCGGACGCCCCGTTGAGCGAAGAACATACCGACAAGGTTCGTCTGCAGCCACGATGGTGCAAGCTCCCGTTGATGGAGCGGTCATGCAGGAAAGAGCATTGGCCGCCGAGACAGCAGCCGATGCCGCCCTTTCCGAAGAGGTAGCTGCAAGGGCAGGATACCGTGCCGAAGAACTTCGCGAGCGCCTTGTTGACAAGGATGGAGTCTCTGCCGGACAAGCCGCCTCAGAGGCGCTTGAGCAAGCTCAACAACAAACGTTTTTCGCTGCGCCGACGCCTTTCGAACACAAAGATGTGCCCGATTGGTTCAAGGCCGCCCAAGCGAAGGCAAAAAAGACCGAGAACGGCCCAACGAACATTCAGCGTTCACAATTTGCCGATGCGCTGGATACGGCGGCGGAAGTGAGTCGCGCCCGTGCCCAACAGGAAGCTCCGCAGCCTGATCTTGAATATGCGAGGCAGCGGCTTCAGCAGATTCGCGAAAATATCATGAATGTGAAAGCTCCGACGTTGCAAGATGAAGCTTCCGGCGAAGATAATACGCTTTCTGCAACCGAAGCGGTTGCATTGGGAATGCAAGCCGGAGAGGGTATGGAAGCACTTTACCAAGGAGCTGGCTCTACCATTGAGGGTGCAGCATCAGATGATCAGCCTCAGTTGAGTTTCGCGCAGCAGCCGGCAGGGGAAGAGCTTGTTGACGGCAAGACGATAGGCTTTATGCCGGTGAACGTCTTCGAAGAGGCCGAGAAAGCTCAGGGAACCCAAGAGGCCTTGAAAGCTGGAGCATCTCAGAAAGAAGCACCAACCGCGGCAACGGCTTCCGAAGCTGTTGCTTCTGCGGTGGCAAGCATTCCTTCGCTCGCGGCAATTACGACAAATGATTTTGAGAAGAAGAAAGAACGGAAGAAACGCCGCAAGCGCCAAATGATCTTGCCGGATACCATGAAGGCTGAAAAGGATCTTATGCCTCTTGAAGAAAGCCAAAAACAACCGGCGCCGATTGCATTTTCGAAGGCGGGTGCGCCCGAGGTGGAGGCATTTCCCGATCAAAAGTCCTTGTCCCAGCGTATTCCCATGATTGTGAGCGAAGGCAAAGGTGCAAGCGTGCGCGAAGGACTTGGCGCTCTTCCGTATATCAGCACATCGTTTAAGCCTATCGAAGCGCAAACCATTTCAGCTTCAGCAGAAGACATTGCCAGTAAAAAAACCGTGGCGATTCCCCCCGTTAAGGTTTCTGATCCGTTCACACCGAGTTCGGGAATGCTTCTTGGCACCTCAGGGGTGATGGAAGGGCTTTCTTCTGAACAAGAGCGAGAGATTGAGCACTTCGAACATCACGATGATGAAATGTTCGTCGTTGACGCCGACGACAGTGCCTATATCGGCGAATTCGAAGAGGGAGGGGCATATGCATCTGCTTCCCATGTGGATATGCCGAAGTCGCGCGCATCACGCATCTTCGGAAGGTTCCGTCGCAACCGCAAGAGGAATGCTGACGAGTTAAGCCCTCAAGAATGGCTCGATGTCGAAGAGGATTTCGATGCACGGGAAATCGGAGCCGCTCGAGGCGGATGGGAAAGCTTCCAAGAAGAAAGCGACAAATTTGAGGAGCAACGAAACCAGCACAGAAATTGGGAAGGCGGCTATGCGCCATACAGCGATGATGAATATGCTTTTGGCCAAGACGAGAGATATGCTTCTCAGCGACTTGAAGGGTTCCATAATCCGCCATTGAACATGGAGGTCTGGTTTGTGGCGCTTGGTGCTGAACTCGCACGGGATGCCGGCATGAAGGCGTTTCTCGCGGAACACGCGCAAGATATGCGTGGTGCGATCGTGATAGATATAGGCGCCTTAGGTGCAGGTCGTTTGAGCCTTATAACGAGTGAGGGGGCTGCTGGAACGGTTAATGCCTCCAATCGCATGAAGCGCTATGTTCAAAAAGCAGCCGACAGCATGGGATTTGATATCGGCGAGGCGAGCCTCGCTTGGGCAGACACCGCAGCTTCTGTTGCTCAAAAGCAAGGGCATCAAGCGATGCATCTTGTTGGCATGGACGGACCGCTTCCGGCATATTTTGGATCGAAAAACGATGTTTTTGAAAATATCGATGACGAAGTTATCCAAGCAAATGCTAACTTTGTCATGGAATTGCTCAGAAATATATGAGTGGTTCCAAAATAATCGCTGATAAGAGGCTTATCACCAGTATAATGATGCGCGGTGCATGTGACGCTGACGTGGGATTTTCAGCGAATCTGTGCGAAGAGGCTCTTGTCGCAACGAGCGGCATGTAAAAGTTGCATTATTGGAAACGACGGATGAAAGAGGAAAGTAATGGCAATCGAAGCATATTGTGTCAAATGCAAGGCTAAGAAAGAGATGAAGGATCCCAAAGAAGGCACGACCAAAAACGGCAAGCCTATCGTAAAGGGCACGTGCCCCGACTGCGGAACGACGATTTGCCGCATTGGAGCGGTGAAATAGGGGCGAACGCACGTAAAGCCTGCAGCGTCGGCGTCTCGGCTTATAAAGGGGGAGTGAGCAAGTCACCGGCGCAGCAGGCATGAAAACCCCTGCATCGACCGTGATTGCCGAGCATGCTTAAATGCCTCGGCATTTTTTTCGCAACTTTTCAACTGAGAGAGCTGTGAGCTTCAAGCCTGTGAGCTTCAAGCCCTCTATCCAAGGTATTTTCGAAGAATCTTCTCGAGTTCTTTCACATCGATCGGCTTTGCCATAAAGCCATCCATGCCAACCTCCAGCGCCATATCGCGATGCTCATTGAAGGCATTCGCCGTCATCGCGACGATCGGCGGATGGTTGCGCCCCGTGCGTCGTGCATGATCGATGATCGTCTTCGTTGCCTCGATGCCGTCCATTTGCGGCATTTGCCAATCCATGAAGATCAACTGATAGTAGTTTTCATCAGCTGAATCAACCATTTCAACCGCCTCAAGGCCGTTTGTTGCAACTTCCACCTCAGGTCCGAGTTGAGTGATGAGTTCAGAGGCAATCTCACTGTTGAGCTCATTGTCTTCAGCGAGAAGAACGCGCCCCTGCAACTGCGCATCTTTGGCGCTCTCGACAACTTGGAAGGTTTCAACGCCGCCATCGATGCATTGCAGCTTCAGAACGTGGTAAATACGGGATTTGAAGAGCGGCTTGGAAATAAACGCCGTAATACCGGCTTCGATGGCTTCTGACTGAATCTCGTTGTAATCGTATGCCGTCACGAGAATGATCGGCGTTGTGTCTCCGATTATCTCGCGAATCTTTCGTGCGGTATCGAGACCATCCATGCCAGGCATAAAACGATCAAGAAGAACGGCATGATAGTCGTCATTGTCGGCATGGGCAGCCTGAACCATCTCCACCGCGTGATGGCCCGAGGGCGAGGTCTCGTTGCGAATCCCCAGCTCGCTCAAGGTTTCATGAGTGCTCTCACGCACAAGCTCATCATCGTCGACAATAAGCATGTGCAGCCCATAGAGTGCGGCCATATCGTCGCCCTCTTCCGGATCGATGCCGTCTTTCAAGGGAATGACGACGGTGAAGGTGGAGCCGACATGCGGCGTGCTCTCGATGTTAATGGTGCCACCCATGAGTTCGACGATGCTCTTCGTGATCGGAAGACCTAAGCCCGTGCCCTCGGTAAAGCGCGTTGTCTCGTTGTTCTCGCGCTCGAAGGGGTCGAAGATGACCTTGAGGAATTCGGGGGAGATGCCGATGCCTTCGTCCTTGAAGACGAAGCGATAGTTGTGATACCCGGCACGTTCGCAGGGCTCTTCTTCGATGAAAATGCTCACGGCCTTGCCTTCAGGCGTGTATTTGATGGCGTTGCCCATGAGGTTGAGCATCATCTGGTTAAGACGCATGGAATCGCCGATGAGCATTTCGTTCTTCACGTTGGGAAGCGAGGCGTCGAATTTCAAGTGCTTCGCGCGCACTTGGGGTTGGATGATCGTGATGAAGCCGGAAATAAGTTCGGGGAACGAGAACTGCTCCTCATTGAGCGTCAGCTTGCCACTTTCGATTTTGCCCATGTCGAGGATGTCGTTGATAAGCCCGAGAAGGTGTTTTGACGAGGTGGAAATACGCGTGAGGCATTCTTTTACGCGAATGGTATCGTTGATGTGGGTGTCTGCGATGGTGGTGAGGCCGATGATGGCGTTCATCGGGGTGCGGATGTCGTGCGACATGTTCGAGAGGAACGTCGATTTGGCAGCGTTGGCGTTCTGGGCGATCTCGAGGGCGCTTTCCAAGTTCTCGCGCAGCTGTCGTTCGCGCTGATTCTTGCGGTAGATAAGCGTCAGGTAAATGGCAAGGGAGGCTGCTACGCCAAGTATGAGGATTATCGAGGCGATTGTCGTCGTGAGCAGAACGCCCGAAATAACGTCGTAGCTCTCGTCGATGAAGTTTGTTGTTGATGCGAGGAGGGCAAGGTCGTTCTCGAGCATGCGATCGATAACGGGGAAGAGGTTGTCGTTGACGTATGCTTCGACCTCTTCGGGAGTTACGGAAGGAGATGAGCAGTAGTCGATGAAAGCGTTCTCGGCGTTAATGAGGACGGAGAAATCGTCAAAAAGACCTTGTGCGAGGTCGTAGTTTTGGTCGTCTTGTTCCTTGATGAGAGTGAGCTGAGCTTCCAAATCTGCGTTGTTGGTCTCGTAGGAATATTCGACGCTTTTAATGACCCTATCCGGATCGGTGAGGGTGGGTCGATAGGCGAGGGTGCGAATTTGCGTAAGAATGGTTTCCACGTGGCCGGCAGCAACGGAAACGGGGTAGGGGCCGTCTTTGATCGCGGTGATGCGCTCGTCGATCGTTCTGATGTTATTCATTGTGATAACGAAATAGAGCACAAGGAAGACGATCAGTCCAACAGCGACCCAGCGGGAAAGCCTTCCCGAGCTTTGCTTCGTGTCGATGGTGATATTTGACTTGACTTTCAATGTCGGCAAGTCAGTCATAAATGAGATCCTGCTTTCTTTATGTTGTGCTCAAAGGCGGCGAAGAGCTTGCCGCCGGATGCTTCGTAAAGCAATACGCGTTAAAATAACGCGCTGAAAAAGAAGCATAGATAGTTTATTTGAAGATAGCGTAAACGCACGGCATAAACTCTATAACGCTTTGATGACATGTTGCGTTTTTTGCGGCTGATGTTTTGAGGGAGAGCGATGGAAGGCAAGCGCGTTTTGGTGGCGATGAGCGGGGGCGTCGACAGCTCCGTGTGTGCCCTATTATTGCGCGAACGAGGGTACGAGGTCACTGGTGTGACGTTTCATCTCTTCGAAAACGACGATCTGGCGACCCATCATGAAAGCACGTGCTGCTCGCTTTCCGATGTGGAAGATGCAAAGGCGGTGGCCCGACGGCTTGGCTTCGAGCACTATACGCTGAACGCGAAGAAGCTGTTCGGCAAAGAGGTCATCGATCGTTTTTGCGCCGGCTATTTGGAGAATCGAACGCCGAATCCCTGCATCGATTGCAATCGCTATGTGAAATTCGAAGCGCTCAGGCGCTGGCGCAAGCAGCTGGGATTCGATTGTGTGGCGACGGGTCATTACGCGCGCTGCGTGTTCGATGAAGCGTCGAGGCGGTTTCTTCTGAAGAAAGCCATCGATCAGAAGAAGGACCAGAGCTATGTGCTTTTTCGCCTGACCCAAGATGATCTTGCGCATCTGCTGTTGCCTCTGGGCGATTTCGATAAGGAAGAGGTTCGCAGGCGTGCCGAAGAGGCGGGGGTGGCGAATGCGGAAAAGCCCGACAGCCAAGACATATGCTTTGCGCCCGATGGGGACTATCGGGCGTTTATCGAGCATCGGCTTGAGGGGTTGTCTGCGTGCGAAGTGCCCGACGAAGCGAGGAAAAGCGGGGTGGAAAGCTCGGCGGCGGGTCAGGCGAGTCAGGTGAGCCGGGTAAGTCGAGCGGCGCTTGAGCCTGGGCCGATCGTCAATCGGGCGGGCAAGGTTCTCGGCACCCATAAGGGGCTTGCGTCCTACACCTTGGGCCAGCGGAAAGGGCTTGGCATCGCAGCGGGAGAGCCGCTGTTCGTGTGTGCGAAAGACCTTATGACGAGAACGCTCGTCGTAGGTACGGCCGAAGAGGCGCGCGTGCAAAAGGTGTGGGCAGACGACGTGAGTTTCATCGCAGAGGATTTTATGGCATTTGAGAGCCCGCGAACGGTGACGGCAAAGACGCATTATCGGCAGACCGCGCAGCGGGGAACCGCGAGAGTATGGCGTGACGAGGCGGTGCTTGGAGGCTGGCGCTTGGAAGTGACGTTCGATTCCCCGCAACGTCCTTGCGCACCGGGGCAGTCGCTTGTCCTCTATGACGGCGATACGGTTCTTGGCGGAGGAACCATCTGCGATCCGCCGAGCAGCAAGACTGGTTCGCGTGAAGATGGCGTCGCGGCGATAGGGTTTTCGGAGGCAGACATTTAGGCTTCTCATGAAAAGCACGCTTTTTCAAAGCTCCGGCATCGGCCATCTGTTTGCGCTCATCACGATCATCGTTTGGGGCGTCACATTTGTGGAGACGAAGGTTGTGCTCACCGCCTTCACACCGATTGAGGTGCTGTTCTTTCGCTTCGCCTTGGGCTATGTGGCGCTTTGGGCGATTATGCCGCACCCGATGATGGTGGCGCAGCGAAAAGACGAGCTTCTTTTCGTTATAGCAGGAGCGATGGGCGTAACATTGTATTTCCTTATGGAGAACATCGCGCTCACCTATACGACGGCATCGAATGTGGGGATAATCGTCGCCACGGCGCCGTTGTTCACCGCGATCTTTCTATGGGTGGCAGCGCGTGTTTCCCGCCAGCGCAAGGCACAGAGGGCAACGGATCCTTCCAACTCGCAAGATAATCGCGAATGTGTTTTCGGCGAGCCCACTGTTTCCGCTATGGCGATGAACATGCCGCTGGGGTCTGCCGCAGAAACCCCCGAAACTCCCGAAATATCCGGAACTCTGGAAGAACGTCGTGCCGAGATGTTTCAGCTCGTCCGTTTCCTCATTGGGTTCGTGATCGCGATGGCAGGTATCGCCTGCGCGAGCCTTACCGGTGATGCGGCGGCATTCCTTCATATCGCGCCTTTCGAAAACGCTTTTGGGTGCTTGCTTGCGCTCGGTGCGGCGATTGTATGGGCGGTTTACAACATCTTCTCGAAAACGATCTCAAACCATGGCTATGGAGTGATCGGTGCCACGCGGCGCATCTTCTTCTGGGGTCTGCTGTTCATGCTGCCTGCCCTTGCGGTCGTGGGCTTTCAGCCCGATTGGCAGGCGCTGCTTCGACCCGAAATCGGCGGCAACCTGCTTTTCTTAGGTCTTGTCGCATCGGCGCTTTGCTATGTGCTGTGGAACAAATCGATCAGTATCTTGGGCTCGGTGAAAACCGTGACCTACCTTTACCTTGTGCCCGTGGTAGATGTGATCGCCTCCGCACTGGTTCTCGGCGAACCGATAACGCCCCTTATCGCCCTTGGCTTGGGGCTCGCCATCGCCGGCCTTCTCATCTCCGAACGCAATTGAAAAGTGGATACACAAAGCTAGGATATATTCCGAAATACAACAGTGCTGAGCCGACACAGCGGTAAAGTCTGTGAGATATAATAAGTTTCTGAAATCAACTTTTAGCTCAAGCTAAAAAACCAAGAGAGGCTTCTGATGAGTAGTGGAAGCGAACAAATAGGGTTTTCTTCTCAACTTTCCACAATCTACCTCGAGATTATTAAACTGTTTTCTCAAAAATACAGAAAAGACCTCGGAATAACACTCACTGACGCCGAAATCTTGTTGACACTCTACCAATCAGATTCTGCACTGTCGTTTCGGCAATTAGCGGACTTTCTCATAATGAAGATTAGCAGTATATGGCAACTAACTCCGTCGTTAGAAGAAAGGGAGTTTATAAAGATCAAGAATAACGAAAGGGATAAAAGACTTGCCTCTATAAGCTTAAGCAAACAAGGGGACTCCCTTGCAAAAGATTGCAATGAGGCGTTCTGCTTATTAAAGAACGTAATTCAAAAAACGCTTCCCGATTCTGAATATTACACTTACTTACAAACAGGAATTCATACAAACCTTGACATTCTTCGAGGCTTTGAGGTCGACTTTTGTATACACAACGAACTATCAGCTGGATACAGCGTAGAGTTCATCGTCTTTGCTCGTGCAATTGTCGAAAAGTGGCGACAATGCATTCATGATAGTTGCAAATTAAACCTGAACGAATTTCGCATTTTACATTCATTGGCGGATGTTACGACGATGAGAGCACAAGATCTTTCAGAGCACTTACTTACGCCTCGAAGTCAAATTTCGGCATGTAAAAAGCATCTTGTGAATTTATCTCTTATAGAGGAAGTGAAAAATCCTTTTGATGCGCGGTCTCTCATCATCGGTATTACGAAAAAAGGACGAGCTATTGTAAATGACGTAATACCGAAGCTAGACGAAATTACCGTGCCAACTCACGTTCCGAGCTCCGACGAAAGCGTGTTGATTCTCAAAGCTTGGCATTCTCGTATGTACTACAACTTGAAAACATATAGCAAAAATACTTAAGCGTCTTTAACAATAATAGTTAATTAAGTAATTTAACACCTTGTTGAACAGGAAGAATGTGGAACAGCGACACAGACAAAGTATCGTTGTCATCAGCAATCTTGCTCCCTAAAATGCCTAACGTTGGTTGAAGTGTTTCCATGGGAGGAGATTCGACGATGAAAGAAGTATCAAGAAGAACATTTGTAGGAGGCATGGGTGTCCTTTTCGCAATGGGAGCTACTGCAGTAGCGGCAGGATGTGCACCACAAAGTAACAGCTCTACTAATGAAACGCCGAGTTCAGAGGTTTCTTCGCAAGCAGAAATAACGCCCGATGAGACGATCGATTGCGATATCGCAATAGTCGGTGCAGGCTGTTCTGGATTGGCGGCGTGTGTTCAAGCCGCAGACGAAGGCGCCCATGTTGTCTGCGTTGATTATCAAAATGTTACGGGTGGTGCTAGTGGTGGCGTAGAGGGTGTGTTCGCCGTCAACTCTGGAATGCAGAAAGACCAAGGAATTGAAGTCTCCATGGGCGAATTAATTCGAACGGAGCTCGAGCAAAACCAATACAGGAACAGTGGGCTTGTGCTTCGTGATCTTGTTCATGCATCAGGTGAAGATATTGATTGGTTGCTCACAAAAGGAGTGAGGTTCGGCAAAGTTGATAACTATGTAGGATATCATCCAATCTTCCACTGGTTTGAGACGGGAACCGGAGCTGAAAGCTATGTTGTTCCGATGAATCAGGCTGCTCTCGATGCTGGCGTTGAATTCATTCTTGACACTCATGCGGATCAGCTTATTCAAGCTGATGACGGTTCGATTGTCGGGCTCTATGCAACTAAGGGCGATGGTACTGTTCTTCAGGTGAACGCTCAAGCGGTGATTCTTGCGTCTGGAGGCTTTGCAGATCGGTTGGATCTTCTTGCTCAATTTGGTTATAACGAGGAAAACAGCCTGCCCTCAACAATGGGCTGCGACGGATCAGGTCATGATATGGCGATTGCCGTTGGTGGAGCAAGCAATGCTTCCAATATGGGCATGCTTGGTGGTGCCAGTATTCCGGATCTGCCGTCATTTTTTGAAGGTGGCTATTTCTGCTCTGTGATGAATGCTTTTTATGATATCCCCTCAATGATCTGGGTAAATGAAAATGGTGAGCGGTTTGTTAATGAGGACCTTGCATTAGCAAATCATATGGTTGTTGCAAATCCTGTGCGCATGCATAAACATGTATATATTATTCTCGATGCAGCGAAGATGGATGAATATGTCAATGGTGACGAGGAAGGTCTTAAAGAGCTGAGTGATGGTCAAGCAAAGGGAGTTATTATTAAGGCCGGCAGCTGGGCTGAATTAGCTAAGGCCATTGGTGCTGACCCCGATGTATTGCAAGAGACGGTTGACAGCTATAACACGTACTGCAGCATCAAAGACGACTCTGAGTTTGGAAAAGACCCTGATTATCTTATTCCGATGGCGGATGACGGCGATGTTTATGCCGTAGAAGTTAAAAACTCAATCGGGAAAACGATGGGGTCGATTAAAACGGATCGAAACTTCAGCGTGCTGAACGATGATGATGAGCCAATAGATGGTCTTTATGCTGTTGGTGTTGAAGGTGCAATGATCTGGGCAAACGTTTATACCATGAACATTTCAGGATCCTGCGCTGCACACAATGTTTATTCTGGCCGTACTGCTGCAAAGCATGCGGTTCAAACAAGAGTGAAGGCTTAAAGCCAAGAGTTCTCTCTGTTAACGCGTAAGCGTAATGATGATGCAGCCCACGTTCTCGATTGAACGTGGGCTGTTTATACGAATTGCTTCTTAACAATCAGGTTTGTTTATTGTATTTTCGGCTGAATCTCAGTAAGTTCTTTCATGCGGCGATAGAACGTTGCCACGCCGATATCGAGGCTTTCAGCTGCTTGCTCGGCTGACCATTCCTTCGCGTGGAAACGGCTCACCGCTTCGCGGAGCATCAGCTCATCGACGGGTTTTCGTTTTCTTCCAGCCTTCACAGGCATCTCGGATCCTGATTTTTCCGCGCGGGTGAATCGCCTTTGCATCTTCTCGTAAAGCGGCATAAGCGTTCGATAGAGAATTGATTTTTGTGAGTCGCCCAACTTTTCTCCGTGCACAGCCAGATCGGCGCTTTCGCAGATTGCTTTGAGAATGGCCGCGACTGCCTGGGGAGAATTGACGGCATTCACAATGGCGCTTTCGATATCGAGTGCGGGAGGATTCTGCATTGGGGCCTCGGGAACCGCACGGAACCAAAACTTGTCGCCAATATAGCGCGTTGGGGTTAGGATCAGCCATTCCAAAGGATCCCAATAGTCCATATCGCAGGCGCGCAGGAGCTGTTGCAAATCCTCGCGATTTTGCATTGGCGCTCTGTCTGCGATGAGTGTCGGCGTCCGGTTTTCGCGCGCATAGACGTCTTTTCGCTTTTCGAGGTTAAAGCCCGGTATTCCCTGAAAGTCAGGGGGATCCAAAAGATCAATGACCCCATAATCAGGCGTCAGGAGATAGGTGAACGTATCGTCTGACCGCACGATGTATTCCACCTGCGCGAGGACATACGTAAAGCCGCCTCGGCCATTCAGGCAGAGCTGGGCTTTCGTCACATGCTGCTTCGGAGAGATTGTTCCCACCGAATCCTTCTCGAGGAAAGCCGCTTCCGGAGGGTGACCGCTCATAAGAATCTCCTTCCGAGGGAATCGGCGGATGCTTCAAGGATTACTCGGTATCGGGCAATTATCATATGGCGATAGAAATCCTTATGTGTCCTTGTCTTCGTCAAGCGTGCTTTCTCCTACATCATTGAACGGGACAAACTGCTCTCCTTCATGGACGAAGCTTTTGCACGCCACAACTTCTTCCCCGTGCCATGTGCCAAGCAATACCTTTTGGACGGGAAATCCTAAGATTTCGAAAACGCATGACCCGATGTATTCCGAGAAATGGTTGTTGCGCAGGCCAAAGGGCGTGCGCCTGCGGAATTTCAGCATGTATTCACAGGGAACCCCGCCGCCGTTTGCTACAAGGATCGATTCCTTGCGCTCAGAACCGCCGTATTGCATGTTGCTGAGCGGGTATGAGGAAAAGTCGATGAGCTCCATTGCGAATCCTATCAAAATAGTATTTATAAGTTATGATAGTATAACAGGTGTATTTGACTATCAAAATAGAAAGTTATAAATTGATAGTATCGACTCGTATTGTCCTCGGTTTAAGACTTGCCATCACTGGCCTCGTCATCTCCGAACGCGGCTAAACCGAACGGCTCAACTATTGAAAGCCGCTTAACGAATTTCACGTTGATGAACGACGCCGTACACAAAGACGGTGTCGTCTTCTTCAATATATTCAAAGACGAGAAGAAATGGAGAGAGGTCAGCCGTCATGCAGGTGTCGCCAAACCGCTCGCGCAGCCATCCGCGCACCTTTCGCGACCCGAACGTCGGCACCTCGCCCAAAAGCTCAAGCAATGCAAGAAGCCTGTCCTGCAGTTTTGGCGATTCGATCTGCGCGATTGTCTCGAAGTAGCTTTCCGTGAAAACGAGTTCAGCCATCGCGCCCCCATGCGGCCATCATGCGGGCCCTTCCCTTTTCGAGGCCCACGACAACACGTCCGGCTTTAACATCCTCCCGTCCGCGCTCTATGAGCTGGGAGATCTGCAGCTCGCTAATCGCGTCCTCGACCGCCTGCGCCTTCTCGCGCTCAAAGACCTCTTCGGAGCAAAACACATAGGCGGCTTTGCCGTTTTCGGTGATATGAACCACCTCGCTTTTGCTTCGGTTCTTGATCTCCCGTTGATTGCTTTTCAGGGCGGAAAACGAGAAGATCGGCGGGGCTGCAACTGAAGACGGCATCTGAACTCCTTCGAAGGGCTTAATTTGATACCAGATATTATACTCTTTTCGATATTGTATTAGATACCCTATCCCTTATCGTTTCATCCCCGAATGCGGATCATCCAATAAGGAATTTCAGTACGCGTAATATAATCGTGAGTCAAATCCCGTAAGCATCGTTTCGGTTATCGGCAAAAACTTGATGTTACAATATGTAAAATTTTAAATTTTGCCGATAAGAGCACATAACGCGAGTACCATGAAGTGGGAGCGGCAGATGGAATCGCAATCATCCAAAGAATGTCGAACGGTGGCCGAGGTGGCGAAGCGATGGGGGCTTTCCGAAAGAAGCGTTCGCAATTATTGTGCACAGGGACGCATTGAGGGAGCGATTCTTAGCGGAAAAACGTGGCAGATCCCTATGGACGCTGAAAAGCCAAAGCGAGCAAACGCGCGGCAGTCGCTCTCCGAGAATACGTTGCTTCAACGCCTGCTAGAAGAAAAGGCCTATGGCATAAGCGGGGGCATTTACCACAAACTTCAGATCGAGTTCACTTACAACTCGAATCATATGGAAGGTTCTCGGCTGACACTTGACCAGACGCGGATGATTTTTGAGACATCGACTATCGGCCTTTCGGAAAGCGCAGTGAACATCAACGACGTCTTCGAGGCAGCCAATCATTTCCGCTGTATCGATTATTGTCTTGACAAGGCGAAGCGACCACTCTCTGAAAGCATGATAAAGACGTTTCATCGGATACTGAAAAGCGCAGTTGTGGAAAGTGGCTTTGAAAGAAATCCAAGAGGATATGACAACTTTCTTGTTGCGCCGGGCGAGTACAAGAAGCTTCCCAATGAAGTAGGCGTGATGACAACCGCCTCTCCTGAAGATGTGCCTGCTCAAATGGCGGATTTGATGACATGGTATCAACCTGATGAGCCGCAATCGCTAGAACGCATCGTGGATTTACACGTTCGATTTGAACGCATTCATCCGTTTCAAGACGGCAATGGACGGGTAGGAAGGCTCATCATGCTCAAAGAGTGCCTGAAAAACAGCATCGTTCCCTTCATCATAACGGATGATCTGAAAGCGTTCTATTACCGCGGACTCGCTCAATGGGATGACGAAAGAGGCTATATGCTCGACACCTGCCTTACTGCCCAAGATCGTTTCAAAAACTGGCTCGATTACTTCCGCATCGAGTACTAAA